>CAZPTJ010000266.1:0-4645 GCA_964589085.1 uncultured Flavobacteriaceae bacterium
GATACGAGACGATCTCCATACCAGGAGAAGTATTCTCCATCGACTAATACAATTTTGGCATCCGTATATTGTTGTACCTCTTCGATATGCTTTTCAGCGAAAGGAAAAGGTTCTGATGATAATAACACATAATCAAGATCCTTTAATTGATCTATAGTAACTTCTGGATAACGTCCTGAAGTATTCCCATATACGTTTTCAAAACGATTCAGGCTTAACAAGGCATCAATAAAAGTATCTTTACCAGCAACCATCCAGGGATCTCGCCAGATAAAATAGGCAACCTTTTTTATAGGTCGTTCTTTGATCTTTTTTTGGAACTGTAAGTGAGCAATAGATATTGCAGCGATCAAACGATTGGTCTCCGTTGTTTTATCAAACAATACCCCATATTGTTGCATTAATACTAATGCTTGTGATATTGTCCTGACATCTGAAACATGAACTGGAGCAATAGCCTTTGCCTCTTTTACAATAGCTTCTGTGTTTTCCTCTTTGTTGCAGAGTATAATATCGGGTTGTAAATCACGCACACGATCAAAGTGTACATTTTTTGTTCCCCCAACAATTTGTTTCGTTTTTAATAGATGCTTGGGATGTACACAAAATTTAGTAATACCAACCAATTGTTCTTCCAATCCTAAATGGATCAAAAGTTCTGTCTGACTAGGAACTAATGAAACGATGCGCTTAGGACGTGAGTTAAAGCTAAGTGTTCTTCCCAGTTGATCATTAACTTGTAGCATATACTATGGCATTAAGGCAGCCATTTGCTGTTGTAATTTAGATGCTTCTATTCTGGCAGCTTCTGCAAAATCATTTTCGCGAGAAGCATATATAATACCTCTTGAAGAGTTTATAAGCAGTCCAACATCTTTAGTCATCCCATATTTACAAACCTCCTGAAGATTACCACCTTGTGCTCCTACTCCAGGAACCAATAAAAAAGCTTCAGGAACAATAGCCCGAATATCTGCTAGATACTCTGCTTTTGTAGCACCTACAACATACATCAGGTTATGATTATTTTCATAAGCCGTTGCCGTTTGTAATACGTGTTTATAAAGTTCCTGTTCGTCAACTTTTTGTGTTTGAAAATCAAAGGCTCCCTCATTAGACGTAAGTGCCAGTAGAATGGTATGCTTATCTTCAAAAGCCAGAAACGGTTCCACAGAATCCTTACCCATATACGGTGCTATAGTAACTGAATCAAACTGTAATTGTTCAAAAAAAGCTTTGGCATAGCGGGTAGACGTATTCCCGATATCCCCACGTTTAGCATCAGCTATAGTAAATTGTTCCGGATAATGAGTATTGAGGTAGTTTATTGTTTTTTCTAATGCCTGCCAACCTTTTAAACCATAAGCTTCATAAAATGCGATATTGGGTTTATATCCTACACAAAGATCATGTGTAGCATCGATAATCGCTTTATTAAATGCAAAGATGGGATCATCCAGTCGTAATAGATGTTCTGGTATTTTATCCAGATCAGTATCTAATCCTACAATAAGGAAGGATTGTTTTTTTCTGATTTGGTCAATTAAAGTCTCTAGTTTCAAATTATCAAAATTCTATTATGGAAAAAGTAATATGGTTAAATACTTTCTTCACTGGCTTTAAGCTTCTCCGTATTATCCACCAGTTGTAATTCGTCTATAATCTTTTGAATATCGCCATTTACAATATTCTGCAAGTCATAAAGTGTCAATCCTATACGATGATCTGTAACACGTCCCTGAGGGTAGTTATAGGTTCTAATCTTAGCACTACGATCTCCTGAGGACACCATACTCTTTCGTCGTTCAGAATCTGCAGCTTGTTTCTTTGCTAATTCCAATTCATATAGCCGTGATCGCAATACTTTCAGCGCTTTCTCAAGGTTTTTATGCGATGACTTTTGATCCTGACAACTTACAATCATTCCTGTAGGTTCGTGATGTAGTTTAATCGCAGAATACGTAGTATTTACCGACTGTCCACCAGGTCCGGTAGAGGTTGTACGTTCAATACGTACCTCGGTCATATCCAGTTCTACATCAAATTCTTCCGCCTCCGGAAGGACCATTACTGTAGCCGCACTGGTATGTACACGGCCTTGTGTTTCTGTTTGTGGGACACGTTGTACGCGATGTACTCCTGCTTCAAACTTCATAGTACCATAAACGTCTTCTCCTGAGACTTCAAAAATAATCTCTTTAAATCCTCCTGAAGTTCCTTCATTCATATTGACGACATCAACTCTCCATCCTTTATCACTACAATATTTTGAATACATTCGATACAAATCTCCAGCAAAAATACTCGCCTCATCCCCTCCAGTTCCTGCACGTACTTCTACGACTACATTCTTAGCATCTTCAGGATCTTTAGGTACCAGCATCATACGGATAGTTTCCTCGAGTTCGGGTAATTCTTCCTTAGCCTCTTCCAGTTGCGTCTTAGCCATCTCCACCATTTCTGGATCGCTTCCGTCAGACAGAATTTCTTCAGCCTCTGTAATATTATCACTCAACGCTATATATCTGTCGCGCTTATCCATCAACGCTCTAAGATCCTTATACTCTTTGTTCAATTGTACATAACGCTTTTGATCGGCGATAATATCCGGTTGGATAATCAGGTCGCTTACTTCATCAAAACGTTGTTTTACAATCTGTAATTTTTCTAACATGTACCTCTATCTAAATTGCAGGCGAATTTACGATTTTACGTTTACATTGACATTGCGATAGACTTTGTAATTTTAGCTTCGAGATAAAGACCTATTGTATAATGGCAAATTTGGATAAAATAGGATTTGGTGGTGGTTGCCATTGGTGTACAGAAGCTGTTTTTCAACAATTAAAAGGCGTTGAAAAAGTGGAACAGGGATATATTGCTGCCACACCTCCGGATCATCGGTTTTCTGAAGGGGTCATTGTATACTATAATCCACTGTTCATTAGTCTAGATATATTGTTTGAGATTCATTTGTATACGCATCAATCAACAAAGGAACATTCATTCCGAGATAAGTATCGATCTGCGATTTATTATTTTAAAGAAGAAGATGCGGCAGCTTTCGCGAAAGCGTTACCACGATTACAACGGGATTTTAACGATCAGATTATAACAAAGGCATTGCCTTTTTCTACTTTTAAAGCCAGTCGGGAATCAATAACAGATTATTATAAGAAAAATCCTGAAGCACCTTTTTGCCAACGTTATATCATTCCGAAATTAGAGATTATCCAACAAAAATATACCTCTCATTACTTAATCAAAAAAGACGATTAATTAAACAATGCTTGTTTTGAGATCGTAAAGGTCTTCCCGTTGGTCAATTGAATCTCAAACGACTCTCCTGATCGAACAAGCTTACGTTGGTATTGATCTAAAGAACAAAAATCATCAAATTTTTTACCATCATATCGTTGTATCTCGTCTCCCTGACGTACGCCTTCATTCCATAAATCACTACCCTCGCGCAAACGTATTACAATCATTTTTCCTTCTTTAAAAGTAACCGCAAAGGAATACCCTTTTTTAGTTTCTATAATTCCTGCCTGTGAGAGATATAGCTTATCATTTTTTAAGCTTAGGAAAAGCTGCTTTCCACGCCATAAACTATTACCGATTTTTGTGCTTTTTGCGTTGTTATAATAGACTTTAGGCGAAAGAACTACATCTTCCGAAATGGCTTCTGGAAATTGAAAAACAATAGGTTTGGAGCTTGTAAAAATTCCATTGACATCAAAGTTGCCACTGTACATCGTAGCCTGAGGATAATCATCGATATTCGTCAATTTGTAATTACGTTTGGAAATATTAGAGGTTCCTCCCGCCCCTGTATCCAAAAGAAATGTAAACGTTGCGTCTTCGCGTTTTAGGAATACAAATGGTCTATTATTTTGAAAGTCAAAATCCAGCGCATACATATCATCTACCTGATCAGGAAAATAATCCGGTGGATGCATGATCAATATTTTATTTTCGTAATCAATAACCCAATTAAATTGTTGAATAATATCTACACCCAATATTCCGTCGAGCTGATAACAAGTAAAAATCTCATTTTGTGGTGTATTGAGAATACGATGTCCCGTAATTTTTCTACTCCCAAAGCTTATGGTTCCGCTTTTATAAAAACGCATTTTACTTTTGAGACCACTAGAAGAAGTTACTGTGGTCGTCTTTCTGGTTTTCTTTAACTCCGATGAGGCCCAGGCATAGGAGAGTGTTATTTGTGCTCCAGTATCAAATGCAAATTCTTTTACTTCTCCATTAAATGTAATAGGGACGATGATAAGGCCTAAATCATTTCTGAAAGGTATCGTATCTTGATATATTGGAGTGTTTTGAGATAATAATGCCTGCGTAATACCGATAAAAAATAATAAGGCTAGATATTTCTTCATAAACAGGATGGTTTATATAAAAGATACTAATGGTTAATAATTGTTACACTAAAATCATTTACTAAAACAACATTAGAATTTATTTAGATGCCGCCTTTAGTGTTTTATTTTTTTGTCGATTTAATCATTTCTATTACTACTTCCTCAGGTTCAGTTTTACAAAGAATTTTATTTTCGTTGATTTCAATAATCTCAATCACATATTTAGTCCCTATTATAGATTCCAATATTGGCTTATTTACTTT
>CAZPTJ010000267.1:0-4597 GCA_964589085.1 uncultured Flavobacteriaceae bacterium
GTATTACATATATTTTATGGAGCCTTAATGTATTTTAAATATGACAGAAAGTAAGCTATTGTTTACTTTCGCGAAAGCACATATGCTATGTCAATAATCAATAACATCAATAAAGCTTTTGATCACCGTATCCGATTGGGAATTATGAGTGTATTGATGGTAAACGAAAGTGCCGATTTTAAGGAGTTGAAAGAATTACTGGGCGCTACAGATGGCAATCTGGCAAGTCACGCAAAGGCACTGGAAAAAGAGGAGTATATTATCGTAAACAAAACCTTTATCGGTCGTAAACCTAATACCAGCTATCGAGTGACCCGTAAAGGAAAAACGGCATTTAAAAAGCATATAGAAGCGTTAGAAAAATTAATTGGTAAGTAATAAGCTTTAGAATAAAGTATATATTTTTTTGATTATAACTTTGAAATTCAAAGTACTTTCAAATATGAGACATCTTATTTTAGAACGATTATATGAATGGAGTCTGGCTCCTTATAGAAAATGGTTTAAAACCAATATTCCCTGGGAGTTGTCTGCAACGACCTTGTTGCGATATTCCTCCGATACCTTAGGTTTCTATCTGGGATGCTTTCTGATCAAATATGATTTTAATCCACAACCGCAATTGGAAGATCATGATGTCTTTCACACTTTAACACAATCTGGCGTAACTGTTCCAGAAGAAATTGCAATGCAGTTTTATTTATTGGGTAATGGCAAACGTTCCATCTACCTCTTTCTGGTAATCTCTTTAGGTAGCTTATTATTTCCTGATCACTATTCCCATTTTTCTAAGGCGTATGCAAAAGGAAAGAAAGCACATCGGTTTTATCATCTCAACTTTTTACAATTACTCGATCATCCATTACAAGAGATCAAAACAACTTTTAATATTCAAAATGTTTAATTATGAAAACAAATGGTTTTTCCCTTCTTGGTGCACTAGGCTTTAGTTTATTATTCTACAAGCAGGATTTTGGTTTTAACACCTTGCTTTTTGCCATTCTCTCCATTATACTGCTTCTTACACTGCGACCTTCGGTATTTAAACATAGAGAAACGTGGTGGACAGGACTGGCTTATGTATTGAGTGCCCTTTTTGTTTTTACCACCGATGCTATACTCGCCATTGTCACTAACGGTATTGCTTTTATAATTTTTATAGGCAGCATTCAAGCGGCAAAAAATAGCATTTTTGTCAAAGCACTAAATGGCCTATACAACCTTAGTTTAGGTAGTATACATTTCTTTTTCTCAAAAAAAGAAACTCCAGAGACTCAAAAGGCAAACAAAGATGCCGTACGAGGAGGGTTTATACTGCTTACGTTCATTTTAACGGTATTGTTTGTTGTGCTTTTTAGCTGGTTGTACAGCAAGGCAAATCCTGTTTTTAAAGGGTGGCTGGACAAGATTGATTTGTCCTTTATCAATTTTGGCTGGTTATGCTTTACCTTGATGGGGTTCTTCCTTATAAAAAATCTTCTTGCTCCGGTTAGCCTGGATACGCTTACCGAAGCCGAAAAAGAACTTCCTAAAACGATAACTCCATCTAAAAAAGGGATCAATCTGGAGTTTCTCAGAAAAGAGCATTTTTTAGGATGTGCTCTTATCGGTGCTTTAAACATTTTGATTCTTCTTTTCCTCCTTACAGACATCACTTATTTATGGCAAAATCCTTTTGAAAATAGTACAACGCTCTCTAAAGCTGTTCATGAAGGTATTAATGCGCTTATAGGCTCTATTCTCATTGCCATTACGCTATTGCTGCTCCTCTTTCGGGGTGATCTCAACTTTTATAAACAGAATATAATACTCAAAAAACTGTCCTTTATATGGATCGGGCTTAACATTCTGCTTATTCTATTGACTGCTTATAAAAACGGATTATATGTTTCAGGTTATGGTCTGACTTACAAACGCATCGGTGTTTTTATCTACCTCTTATTATGCATTTCAGGACTAATCTCTAGTGCTATAAAAATCAGTCATATGAAGAATGTATATTATTTGATCCGTATTAATGTTGCCATAGGTTTTGTGATATTGCTTTTGATCTCCAGTTTTAACTGGGATCGCAGTATTACACGTTATAATCTTAGTCAATTAGAACAACCGGATTTTTCTTATCTCACGTCTTTATCTCTTGCTAACAGTAATTTGATATACGCTTTCGCGAAAGCAAAACCTGCACTATTACAATCCCATCCAGACATCACCAGACGATATAAAGCGTATCAAAAACAGCATCAAAAAGTCACCTGGCAATCACAAACCTGGTATGACTGGACGACTTTTCAAATCACAGAAGAATGAAGCATTCCATAACTCGCTTTGGAAAAAACGCAGCACTATTTAGTTTGATTTTTGGTATTTCTCTTGCGCTGTTATTTCTGATCACAAAAGCCGATGGATTATTAATCTTTGGTTTTTTCCATCTTATACCAACAGTTATTATTCATGGCATCACCCTACTGATCATTACAGGTAATCTCATCAGGCATCCTGATGATTATAAGGAACATCTTCTGGTCATTTTTATGATGCTCTTGAATATCCCCATCGCCATAGGTTGTGCAGTAGTTGTCCTGACGTATGGCGATGTATAAACAACACTAATTCTTATGATAATGAAAACACTAATTCTAAAGAAATATCACGAACTCTGCATTCTCATTTTAGGAGCTTTGCTATGCTTCCTATTTCTCTTATTTCGAACAAAAATCACAGGGTCCTTCTTCCTAACATTTCTAATATGGAATCTCTTTTTGGCCACGATTCCTTATGGTATTACCTTTTTGATGCAATGGCAAAAATCGCTACAGCATCTCTCGGGAAAAATAATTCTAGGCGTCTTGTGGTTATTATTTTTACCTAATGCTCCCTATATCATTTCTGATTTGCAGCATATTATACACTCACAAGGGTTGGTACGTCTGTATGACACCCTTCTAATAAGTGCCTTTGCCGTACTTTCTCTGCTTTTTATGAGTTTCTCCGTAAAGGATATGATTATGATCTTAAAATTAAAACGATCTACGCTATTTCTGTTGAGCTTATTTATTCTTTGTGGTTTTGGTATTTATTTAGGTCGTTATTTACGTTGGAATAGTTGGGATGTTATTCAAAATCCGACTGGGCTTATGGAAGATATTTATAACCGTTTAAGACACCCTATACGGTATAAACATGCTTGGTGGATTACGGTTTTTTATGCTAGTATATCTTTGCTTTTTTATAAAGGTTATTTTTCACGGTCAAAACTGTTACATTTTGAGGAAACATAAGACCTATATTATACTGTCAGTACTACTGTTTCTCATGGAGTTGTATATCGCTCGATATGTAACAGATTCAATTATACGCCCTTTCGTTGGTGATATGTTGGTCGTTATTCTTTTATATACCGGAATACGGTCATTTATGTCCCTTCCATACTTAAAGCTTGCAGTAGGGGTTTTGCTTTTTGCTTATGGAGTGGAACTATCACAAGCGTTAGGGCTTATTTATGTATTACATTGGGAAAACTATCGTTGGGCAAAGCTCTTATTAGGAAGTGTCTTTGACTGGTGGGATATGTTAGCTTATACGCTAGGGTTTTTCAGTATTCTTTTCTTCGAAAGATGGTGTCAATTCCGAGATTTCCAGTAATTTCACCTTTATGAACTGTCAACACATTTTAGAAGCAACCTATGCACAGGTGCTCGATATGGAAGATAAAGGTGTTGTTGCTTCCTATATCCCGGAACTGGCAAAAGTAAATCCAAATCATTTTGGAATTTGTATTACATCTCAAAATGGATCACAGCATACCTGTGGAGATGCACAAACCTCCTTTTCCATACAAAGTATCGCTAAGGTACTTTCCTTAAGTTTTGCCTTATCTCTAGGTGATGATTCTATTTGGGATCGCATTGATGTAGAGCCTTCGGGATCAGCTTTCAATTCCTTAGTACAACTTGAAACAGAAAATGGCATCCCAAGAAACCCATTGATTAACGCCGGGGCCATTGTGGTATGTGATATTCTATGTGGTCATTTACATGATCCAAAAGCAGCCTTATTGGATTATGTTCGTAAAGTAGCAAATAACACAACCATCACATTTTCAAAAACCATTGCTCAATCTGAAAAAGATACAGGTTATAGAAACTATGCTTTAATCAATTTCTTAAAATCGTTCGGGAATATTAAAAATGATATTGACCAGGTTATTGACTTATATTTTCATCTTTGTTCCATCACCATGAATTGTTGTGAACTGTCACAAACCTTCGGTTATCTGGCTAATGAAGGTAAACAATACGGAACCGATCTTCAAATTCTCACATCTTCTCAATCCAAACGTGTAAATGCGATTATGCAAACTTGTGGATTTTATGACGAAGCCGGAGAGTTTGCGTATAAAGTAGGCTTACCCGGAAAAAGTGGTGTAGGCGGTGGTATTGTTGCTATACTTCCAAATTCTTATACCATTAGTGTATGGAGTCCTAAACTCAATGCAAAGGGTAACTCATACAGAGGCATGAAGTTTTTAGAATTATTTACTGATGCTACTCAGGATACGGTGTTTTAGAGGGTAATTCATAAACTAGAGACTAGA
>CAZPTJ010000268.1:0-4575 GCA_964589085.1 uncultured Flavobacteriaceae bacterium
TCTTCTATAAACAGGTATTTTAATTGTAGTTGATTAAATTCTGCATTAAAGTTATTCACTTCTTGATCAATCAATGCATCAAACTCTTTTAACTGCTTTTCAATAGCGACTTTTAGTTCATTTTTTACAGCAATATCTTGAGCGGTAGGCCCAAAATCACCGATACCTACCAGACTATTTAAATGTCCCAGTTTATTGGTAAGTTTAATAGGGAAATTCAAAGGATCCTGACCACTACGGTTTTTAGTCTGATATAATTCCTTTTCAATATTGCCAAATTTTTCCTGCATCTCCTTAGCCTTTTCTCGTAAGGCTTCTGTGCGTGCATCATCTGCATATTGTGAAGAAAAAGCGGTGAGCTGGGTATTGATCTTCCTTATTTTCTTAATACTCTGATGTGCGCGATCTATCGTCTCATTGATTTCTGATATAAAGTCGTGTTGTGCCTGCATATCTGCTATCGAAGCTTCTGCACGCGGATCTGCCAGAATTTCAAAATTCTGAGATTGTTCGGTTCCATTTACATTAAGGCTTACTTTATAATTCCCAGGCACGGCTTTTGGTCCGTCCAGACTCGCCCACCATAAAATCATTCCTTTTAAACGCTCTGCGCCATTGGTTCGCGTATTCCAGGCAAACGTATTCAGTCCTTTTTCAACCGTAAGTTTATCCTCTTTTGATGCCGTACTATAACTTTTTAAGGTGTCGTTTTTTGTATTAAAAAACGTAAGAGATACGGTATCCTTTTTGGCATCAAACTCCTTAAGATTAAAATAAGTGATCACTCCTGAGGGATGGTTTGTTCCTGTTGTCAATGATCCTGAACGACCTCCTCCACCCATACGATAGGCTGGTTTTGGTTTGAGAAGGGCATTTTCAGCTTTCGCGAAAGCTGAATTTGTACGTAACTGATGAATAACCGATAGATCGTCTATAATCCAAATACTGCGGCCTTGTGTCGCCACAACCAGGTTATTTTCTTTAATCGTCATATCGGTAATTGGAACAATAGGCAAATTCAATTGAAAGGATTCCCAGTTTTGACCATCGTCAAAAGAGATATACATCCCTGTTTCTGTTCCTGCGTATAGCAATCCTTTTTGCTTAGGATCCTCACGTAATACTCTAGTAAAGTGTTCTCCTGGGATGCCTCTGGTAATGAGTTTCCAGGATTTTCCATAATCGGTTGTTTTATATAAATACGGAGTGAAATCTCCTGATTTATAACGCGTGCCGGCAACATAACAGGTCCCTTCATCAAAAGCAGAGGGTTCCACACTATTAATCATCATCCATTCGGGCATTCCCTTAGGAGTAACATTGGTCCAACTGTTTCCACCATCCTGAGTTACGTGGATAAGACCATCGTCACTTCCCACCCATAATAAACCTTCTTTAAGGGGGGATTCTGCAGCTGCAAAAATGGTACAATAGTATTCTACCGAAGTATTATCCTGAGTAATAGGTCCTCCAGAAGATTTTAATTTTTCCGGATCATTACGAGTTAAATCTCCACTCAGTAATTGCCAGCTTTGCCCTTCGTTTTCTGACATATGCACATGGTTGGAGAAGGTATATAAACGATCAGGATTGTGCTTTGAAAATATAATAGGGAAGTTCCATTGGAAACGATATTTAAAATCCTCTGCACCATGACCCATAGGATTATCCGGCCAAACGGATACAGACCGTGTTGTCTTATTTCTATGATTTACTCTTGTGAGAAATCCATCATAGCTTCCTCCATAGACAATCTCATTGTCTTCAGGATCTACCGCGATATGTGCACTTTCTCCTCCTGCTGTCGATTCCCAATCGTCTTCCGTAATGGCAAAGCCATTGGTACGGTGCGGAATCCGTATGGTACTATTATCCTGCTGTGCCACATAGATACGATACGGAAAGCTATTGTCTGTTGTTATTCTATAAAACTGTGACGTAGGTTGATTCAAATAGGTACTCCAACTACGACCACCATCATAACTTACCTGCGCTCCTCCGTCATCGCCTATGACCATACGGTTAGGATCTTCTGGTGCAATCCATAAATCATGGTGATCTCCATGTGGTGCATTATAGGTTTGAAAGCTACTCCCACCATCGGTAGATTTATGATAGCGTACATTTAATACATATACCGTATTTACATCTTTGGTATCTGCATAAAGACGGGTATAATACCAGGCGCGTTGTCTGAGCTTACGCTCACTATTGACTTTTTTCCAGGTTGTTCCTCCATCTTCTGAACGGTATAAACCGCCTTCTTCTTTATTTTCGACCATGGCCCATACCCGATTGCTATTTACAGGAGATACCGTGATCCCCATAATTCCAAGTGTGCCTTTGGCAAATCCTTCATTGGTTGAAATCTCCGTCCAAGTTTCTCCATTATCAGTACTCTTCCATAGTGCGGATCCTTCTCCTCCAGAGCTTAGACTATACGGTGTACGTCGGGCATTCCAGGTAGACGCATATAAGATCCTGGGATTATTAGGATCAATAATTAAATCTACAGCTCCCGAATTTGCATTACTGAATAATTTTTTGGACCAGGTTTTCCCTCCATCGGTACTTTTATAAACGCCCCGATCCTGTGTAGGTTTATAAATATCCCCTAAAACGGCAGCAAAAACAATATTAGCATCTTCAGGATGTACTCGTATACGCGGTACATGTCTACTACTTTCCAGGCCACTTTGCTTCCAAGTTTTTCCGGCATCTTCACTTTTCCATATCCCATAACCGGACGAGACATTCCCTCTTAGGGTTTTTTCTCCACCACCTACATAAATGACATTAGGATCACTTTTTGAAACTTCAACTGCACCGATACTTCCGCCAAAATAACCATCAGAAATATTTTCCCAGGTCTTCCCTCCATTTGTGGTGCGCCATACGCCTCCTCCAGTTGCTCCAAAATAAAAGAGATCTGGTTGACCTGGAACTCCGGTAACCGCCGCACTACGCCCTCCTCTAAAAGGACCTACAAGACGATATTCAAGACCATCGAGTACATCAACGTCTGGTGTTTGAGCGGTAAGTGAGTAGTCCCCAGCAAGGAGAACAAGAAAACATAAAACAAGTGTTCTTTTAAGTAGTTTCTTCATGGTGTATGGTTTAATGCACAATTAAAATTCCTAATAGAAGGATTTCGTTTTTGGTTTATCTTCCTTCAAACGCCTAAAGATAATTAATTGCAGGAAGGCTATAACGTTTTCACTGATCAATGCACCCTATTTAACAATAAAATTTGAATTTTTTGTAAAGTAAAAATTAAAAAACAGACAGAAGAATCCGATGAATTAAAAACTTAAGGTGGCAACATCATTACGACTTCAACAAAAAGAACAACTGGATAACCTTGCGTTATCTGGCAAAGCGTTGCGTAAAACGCTCTGGAGTTTAAAATTGATCAATCACTTCTTTGGTTGTCATAAACAACTTATAGACGGAGTTGTTGAAACCATACTTGAAGATGATTATTTTCTGGATAATATTTTAGGTCAGATACACGGAGAAGAAAATACGATACGTATTGTAGACTTAGGTAGTGGCGGTGGCGATTGTATTATGCAGCTTAACCAGCGTTTTGCCAAGCAAAATATCGTTGTTAACTTTACAGGGATTGATGGTAATCCGCACAGCACAAAGCTGGCTCGTGACCGATCTGATTATCTAAACACTCGTTTTATTACCGCAGATATTCTATCTCCGGATTTTGAACCTCCTAAAAATGACGTGATTATGAGCAGTCATTTTGTCTATCATTTTGAAGATGGTGCCTTGATAGACTTCCTTAAAAAATTGCAAACAACGACTACTAAAAAAATCATATTCAGTGATCTGAGGCGTCATAAGTTCTCTGTCTTTTTATTTAAATGGTTCCGGCATTTACTCCCCATTACTTCTATTGCAAAAAAGGATGGTTTAACGGCTATTAGACGTTCTTTTACCGTAGATGAAATGCACGAGATTATTAAGAAAAGTGGTATTACTGACTATGAAATCATTAAGAAGCCCTGGTTCAGGATGCTTGTTAAGATTAACTTAAATTCAAATGACACTCCTAAGAAGACAACTCCTTAAAATTGCACAGACACCTAAATCACTTATCGTCACATACATTATTATCTACTTTTTCTGGGGGTTAGGTATGAATCAATTTGGCACGGTCATGGAAATTGCCCGTTTTCAAAACTGGTGGCAAGTGATTACCTGTTATGTGTTGTATATGGTTCCCATTTCCATACTTCTGAGGGAATATCGTTTTTTTAATCAATATGCGTATGGTCTGGTCGCCATGGGTTTTCTGGAATTTATGGGGTATTGGTTACAAACTTCCTATGTGTATCCTGATAATATTCTAGATCAGCTGTTTCAACAGCAAAACTTTAGTTTAGGAATGGCTCTATTTTTTGGTTTGTATTTCCCTGCTGGAAACTGGTTAGTGCAACGTGTTCATCATCTCTTGTTTACTAAAATTAAGAAAGTCAAACGCACTTTTTCAAGGCTTTCTTAAAATTTAAGTAGTTTCATTGTTCCTAAAATGCATTTGACATTGTCTATATGTTGAAG
>CAZPTJ010000269.1:0-4539 GCA_964589085.1 uncultured Flavobacteriaceae bacterium
GTCGTAAATTTTATTGTTGCGTTACAGGGAGTTTATCCAAGTAGAAGTTAAATACTCTTTTAAGAGCGGTTTAATTGATTTTTTATAAAAAAGAGGCTGATTTTTAAATCAGCCTCTTCTTCTTTGATATGTATTTAAAACTGGTATCGAATACCCAAAGCAATATCAAATTCAAGATCATCATCGATATCGTTTATTAATCCAATTTCTGGCCTAAAATCCAATGATAGTAATAATGGGAAGTCAAAATTGTATTCGATACCAATATTTCCTGCGGCATTTAGAAAAAATTCGTTAGTATCGTCTCCACCTCCAAAATCATCATCCAGACTAAATGTTCCTAAAGAAGCTCCAAAACCAGCATACCAGTTGAAATTACCATCAATAACCCATACCCAGTCATATAAGCCTGTAAGTCTAAAAGCATTAAAGCCGTTTCCGTTTCGCCATCCTAAACCAAACTCGAGCCTATTATTATCAAAAATAGCACGTTGATAATTAACTTCTGTACCAAAACCATCTGACTCACCTATCCGTAAACCTATAGCATTTTCAGAAATACGTTGCGCTTCGACGCTACAAATGACAGTAAAAAAAAGCCCTATAATAAACATTATTTTTTTCATAATTGTGATTTAAGTTATGTCTTTCTAACGATAAATAACGCCTCAATATTTTACATTATTTTTGAAAGATGTCTGTATATTTTAAACAACTATCAGAAACACTTGAAGGGGAACTTTTGTGGGATCATCTGCATCGTGCGATATATGCGACAGATGCATCAGTATACCGTATGAAACCTCTTGCTGTTGCGTATCCTTGTCATGTAAAAGATATTCAGAAACTCGTTGCTTTTGCGCAAGAAAATAAGATAACACTTATCCCACGTGCCGCTGGGACATCGCTTGCTGGTCAATGCGTCGGTGAAGGAATCATTGTTGATATTTCAAAATATTTTACCAAAATCCTAAACCTGGATGTTGCAAAAAGACAGGTTAGGGTGGAACCGGGAGTCATAAGAGATGAATTAAATCGTTTTTTGAAACCACATGGACTCTTCTTTGGACCTAACACTTCCACGTCGAACCGCTGCACCATTGGCGGAATGGTCGGTAATAATTCTTCAGGAACGACTTCCATTAAATATGGAGTTACAAGAGATAAGGTCATTGCCTTAGCCTGTGTTCTTAGTGATCAGAGTAGTGTTGTTTTTAAAGAAATGGACGATCTGAGCTTTCGCGAAAAAATAGAACAATCAGATTTAGAGGGAACTATATATAAAACGCTTTATAATGCTCTTCAACCGGAGAAGGTTCAAAAAAGGATTAAAGCAGAATTTCCAAAACCCGAGATTCATCGCCGAAATACGGGATATGCAGTAGATATGCTCCTGCAACAATATCCATTTTCGCCGAAAGGCAGTCCTTGCAATTTGGCTTCACTACTTACCGGTAGCGAGGGGACATTGGCCTTTACCACTGCGATAACGTTACAACTGGATCCTTTACCACCGTCATATAATATTCTTATTGCCGCCCATTTTGATAGTATAGATGCCTGTATGGAGGCTGTAGTTCCAGCGATGACTCAGGATTTATATACCTGCGAAATGATGGACAAAGTCATTCTGGATTGCACAAAAAATAATAGAACACAGCTTCAAAATCGATTTTTTATAGAAGGTGATCCTATTGCTATTCTTATGCTTGAGGTACGTGGAGAGCGGGAGAGTGAAACCCTGGAATTGGCAAATGAGGTTATAGATATCTTAAAAACAGAGACAAAGGCCTACGCATATCCAATACTTCAGGGAAAAGAAATAGATCAAGCCATGGAGTTACGTAAGGCAGGATTGGGCTTGTTGGGTAATATGATAGGTGATAAGAAGGCAGTCGCCTGTATTGAGGATACTGCAGTAGCAATTACAGATTTAAAACAATATATCTTAGAGTTCTCTAGGCTAATGGATGTTTTTGATCAGGAGGCAGTGTATTATGCCCATGCTGGTGCCGGTGAATTGCATTTACGTCCTATACTTAATCTTAAAAAGAGTGGAGACGTAAAACATTTTAAAGAAATTACGCAAGCCGTTGCGCGATTAGTCAAAAAATATAAAGGTTCAATGTCTGGCGAACACGGAGATGGTATTGCGCGGAGTACATTTTTAAAGGATATGATCGGGGAAGAGAATTATAAAGTTTTAAGACATATAAAACAGACATTTGATCCGGATAATGTATTCAATCAGGGAAAAATTATCGATGCTTACCCGATGGATGAAAATTTAAGATATATTCCTGATCGTAAGGAACCTAGCATAAGTACTTTTTTAAATTTTGATGATCAACAAGGTATTTTGCGATTAGCAGAGCAATGCAATGGAAGTGGTGATTGCCGCAAGTTACCAGCGAGTGGAGGTACGATGTGTCCCAGTTATCACGCTACACGTAATGAAAAGGATACCACCAGAGCACGTGCCAATGCATTGCGATCTTTCTTAACCGAAGATGCATCAGCAAATAAGTTTAATCATAAAGAATTGAAAGACGTATTTGCGCTTTGTCTTAGCTGTAAGGCGTGCGCTTCTGAATGTCCCAGTAATGTTGATGTAGCCAGTCTAAAAGCAGAATTTGAATATCAATATCAAAAAACCAATGGCACCTCATTCAGAACTAGGTTATTGGGTCATAGTACTCGTTTAAATAGCTTCGCTGCAAAGGCTCCAGTATTATCTAATTTTGTATTTAAAAGTAAGCCTTTGGCCTATGCAATTAAAGCCGTAACGGGCATTGCACAAAAACGATCTTTGCCTATAATAAGACCGTTTAAAGAAAGAAGAAACGGATCAGAATACAAACACCAAAACGGAAGAAAAGTATACCTCTATATCGATGAATTTACACAATATCTTGATGGAAATATAGGAGAGGATGCATATCAATTATTGAAAGGCCTGGGTTATGAAGTTACTATTATTTCTAATTTAGAAAGTGGACGTGCTTATATTTCCAAAGGTCTTTTAAAACAAGCAAAACGGTGTGTTCAAAAAGCAATTAATCAATTGAAAGACAAGGTTAATGATGATATTCCTCTAATAGGTATAGAACCTTCTGCCATTCTGACTTTCAGAGACGAGCTTAAACGATTTGTGAACGATTCAGTACTCGTAGAAAATATAGTTAAAAACTCCTTTTTAATAGAGGAATTCTTACACACAGAAATAGAAAAAGGCCATATTACAGCAGCGCATTTTACTAAAGAAACAAAACGATTAAAAGTGCACAACCATTGTCATCAGAAAGCCCTATCCGGACAGCATCATACATTTGCATTACTCAATCTGCCTGTGAATTATAAACCTACCTTAGTCGCCTCAGGCTGTTGCGGTATGGCTGGAAGTTTTGGTTATGAAAAAGATCATTATGAGATAAGTATGAATATAGGAGAACAGGCTTTATTTCCTGCTATACGTAATGCAGATGAAGATGTCATTATTGTGGCCAATGGAACCAGTTGCCGACATCAGATCAAAGATGGAACACAACGTCTTGCACAGCATCCGGTTACCGTATTACGGCAAGCCTTGCTTAATTTAAAGTAACATCAAATGTGCTTAACACTTGATCTGTTGTAGAAACTAAGGATTGTGGGAAAGGCAAATCTACTCCCAAATCTTCTAATTCATATTGGAAATCAACCCAGGAGGCAACTAGTCCTATATCCTGCGCATAATGGTTAGTAACATTATAAACATCCTGAGGAGCCATTATAGTTACGGGAATTCCTGCTAGTGTTGTTGTAATCTCTGCATTAACTATTAAGTTAGATTTGATAACATTTTCAAAAACAAAATCCTCTACAATAACATCAGTTTGATCATTATCTAGTTGTTGTGTAGTGATGATTGTATTAATGGTCAGTTGAAAACCCATAACATTCTGCTCCATAGATTGACTGATTTCCGACAATACTGTACCTGTTTCTTGTGAGGGATCATAAACAATGGCGTCGTTGACTTCAATGGTAATAACATTAGTGTCATCCAAAGGAAATTCTAACACACCAGAATAGGTCAGTACACCGCTTTCTTCTACCACTAAACCATTAGAAATAACATTAGTCATAAAACCTGTATTTCCTACTGAAGCTTCAAAATCAGAAAACTCAATCCCATCTGTAATTACAGGATCTACCACAGTTAATATATCTTCTGAGGAAAAACTGTCATCAATAAAGACATTATAAGTCCAGGTATCACCAGGTGTCAATCCAAAATAACTCAAACTACCTTCTGTTGAATCCGAAGTAGTATTCTCACTTTGCTCAATAGTTGTTGTTTGTAAATCATTTTCAATGCTTTCAGTATCTGTAGTACAGTTTATAAAAAATAGTAGAATGAAAATCATGTATAAACTATTGGTATAAGTTTTCATAGAGTAAAATATTAAATAATAAGTAAGATAGTAAAAGCATGGTTAAGATTTAACCCGGATTATGCATTAGAAAATCTATTACAACTTGAAAGTGCTGCAAAAT
>CAZPTJ010000270.1:0-4534 GCA_964589085.1 uncultured Flavobacteriaceae bacterium
AGGAAATACTTCTGGAGCATCATTTGTCACCGTGATATCTCCCATACAGTTGTCAATTACATCTGGAAAAGTAAGTGTTACTTCTGCGCCACAAGTCTCTGGATCATTATTTACGGTCATAGTGTCAGCACAAGTAATTTCGGGAGATTCATTGTCTATTACAGTGACCATTTGCTCACAACTAGCTTCATTTCCAGCGGCATCTACCGCTGTCCAGGTAACAATGGTTGTCCCTACGGGAAATACACCTGTAGCTGGGGCATCGGTTATAATGAAAACACCCTCAATACAATTATCATTTATTTCAGGACCGATAAGGCTTACTTGTGCATCACAGCTTCCTACGTCATTATTTACAGTGATGTTTTCAGGACAAGTGATTTCAGGGCTCTCTCCGTCCGGAAGCGCTGTAATTGTAAAGGTAAATGGACTTTCATCAGGGTCATTATTGGCAATACTTACTGTTACACTTTGTGCTCCTGTTAAAGCTGGAGTATAGGTTATCTCAAAAGTCGTAGTTGCTCCTACAGCAATAGTTGCAGTATCTGGTTGTGCTGTAATACTAAAGTCTTCAGATCCGGAAAGTGTTACGAAATTGGGTGCTGTTCCTGTAAGTTCAAGTGGTGCATTTCCTTCTGAATTATCAATGGTAAATGTAGTAGTTATGGCGGTACATGCTAATTCTAAATCAATAGTTCCTGAACCATTTACTATAGAAATCTCATCTACAAGTACATCAATTTCTGGGTTTTGAGATGCGTTTTCATACCAGGAAATAAGACCATCATTAGAAGAAGCAGCTACAATATCCAGATCACCATCATTATCTAAATCACCTGTTGTAATATCTCTGGTAAAGAAAAGCGGAACTCCAGCCGGAATTAATTCTGGTTCAGTAAAGGCACCATTATTATTTTTATAGATATCCAATCTTCCACTGGAAGCAGCAATATCTGAAGCAACCAAAATATCCAAACTTCCATTCCCATCTAGATCTGCTACGTGAATAGCAGCTATATTACTACCATTTGAAGGCAGCATTGTACTTACACCAAAAGAGCCATTGCCATTATTTGGAGTCCAGAATAATCCAGAGGCTCCAGTTACTACAATATCTAGATTCGTATCATTATTTAAATCGGCAATAAAAACATCTGAAAAAGAATTTTCATTTCCATCAACTGCAATAGTCTGTCTGGCACTAAATGTACTGTCTCCATTATTAGAATACCATACGATAAGGCCAGATGTAATGCCTTCATCTGCTATAATGTCTATATTCCCATCATTATTCAAATCTGCTGCTAAAATATCTGATGCTATTTGATTTCCTACAATTTGTTCTGTCCCAAAAGTGCCATCTCCATTATTGGGATACCAGATAACCTCTACCGTATTACTTGTTAATACATCTAAATTACCATCTCCATTTAAGTCTGCAGCAACTACTTCTGATTCTGTAAAAGATTCACCTATTGTAGAACCAATAAGTTGGAAACTTCCAAAAGTTCCTTGTCCGTCTATATTTTCATACCAAGCAACACCTCCAGCAAAAGAAATAAGAATATCTAAATCCTGATCGTTATCTAGATCAGCCATAACAAGTTCACCAATTTCCAGAGCACTGTTTTCAACAACTTGTGCCGTTTCAAAAGTTTGATCATCATTATTGTTATACCATATAATTTGATCGACACCACCAAAGGTATTTGTTGATGCAATTATATCTAAAAACCCATTATTACTAATATCAGCAATGTACACATCGCTAGCAAAACTCAGTGAATTAATGATATTTTGTCCATTTGGAAATATTCCCGGACTATTCGGGCTTACCGCTGCAGTAAACTGATGTACAAAGGGCGTTAGTGATGCTCCATTCTCGTTCATTAGACCTGAAGTAAAACTTGTGGTGATCACTTCTCCTGGGAAATAGGGAGCCGTCGCACTACCATCTGTCGGTATTTGTGGTGCTGAGTTAGATCTAAACTGTCGCACACTTTCCAGCGTTACACTATTAGGATTAAGAGGTTCATTAAAGTCTACATTAATCAACATATCGTTAGGTACATTGACTGCATTTTGAACAGGGTCTGTTGACGTAATTGTAAATGAAGAAGATAATCCAACCGTATCTGTAGCAACACAACCATTGGCATCTGTCACCCATACAGTATATGAACCAATACAAAGGTTAAATGCTGTCATACCTGTTTGACCGTCAGACCATAAATAGGTGTATGGAGCGGTTCCACCTGTTGGAGTTGCCGTTAAACTTCCGTCACACGTTATATCAGATGAGGTGTTTTCAATGGCTATAGTTATTGGAAATCCTTGAGAAAGGAGTACTTCTGCACGCTCACTTTCAACCCCTCCAATGATCTCTGATACAAAATAGACTCCTGGAGTCAAAATCGTATCGGGCAATAAAGGAGTTGTACTGCCTGGTGCATTATACCAATTAATTGTTGTGCTTGGAGCAGGTATAAGTTCGGCCACTGTTGAAGACGCATTACAAAAAAATTGATCGTTTACTATTGGAACTGATAGAACTTCAGAACTGATCCTCATTCCAGGAGTTAGTACCCCATCTGAAGTATTTCTATATATGTCAAAAGAGTTTTCCTCGATAGATTTAAGCTCATTTTTTGCTGAAAGAGGAATCATAACAATAATTAGCATCACATAAAAAAGTAACTTTTTAAGTTTCATAGTAAGTAGGTTTTTATAGTATTTGAGATGACAAAAATGAAAGACCTACCTTATCTAAACTAAAAAGTGTGAAGCATAACCACTATTTTGTGAAGTATGGTTGTAAATTGAATAATACGCTCAATTTTAAATAAAGCACATAACATAGTCAACACCTAACGACTATAGTATGTGCTTTGATCTGTGGTACTTGATGACAAAGAAGTTGTTTATGTATAATCTATACGACACAAAGAGCAAAGGTTGATGATACAATAAAATGTTTTCTATGCCATATTGATTGAAGCAATCAAATATTACTTTCCTTGAGAAAGAGAAGGAAATGTTTTATTTACAGGTTTTGAAGAAAGTGTATTTTGTTCATCAGTGCTATTTATGCGGTTTATAACATAATTGCAGGTAACATATAGTCCATCATCTTCCCTATTGTTTAAAAGAGAAACAATACTCTGTCCAGCATTTAAATTAATAGCTACATTTTTATCTGTTTTTTCAAAATAATCTAAAAGAATCTCTATAACATATCCATTTGTTCCAACAATTAGACAATCAAAGAACGTAGTTAAACGAGTTTCTGCATACCCTGCTCCTGGCAGGTTATTTGTCAAGATATTAGTTCCGTCAAGATTTAAACGATACGCATAACCGTTAGAACCGGCATAGATATAGTTTTTACTCACTAAGACAGATACATTTTCATATCCACAATCTGGCAGTGAAATATTACTATTTACTCCTGAATCCCTAAACCCATCAAGAGGTACTAATACGACATATCCATAAGTGCCTACAACTAAATGATGATCTGTAATCGCCAGATTTATTGCGTGATACCCTCTCTCAGGAAGGTTATTAGATAGCAAGGAATTCCCTGCTAAGTCTAAACAATAGACATAACCATTTGAGCCTGCATAGATATAATTATTATGGACTAAAACCGATACGGCTTCATAACCACAACCAGGTAAAGAGATGTTTTTATTCTTTTTGGTGTTTTCAAAATCGTCAAGAGGTACTAATACAATATATCCATAGGTGCCTACAACCAAAGAAGAGTCTGTAATTGCTAAATTTATTTTATGATGCCCCCTATCAGGAAGCTTATTGATCATTAGGTTATTACCTTTTAAATCTGTGCGATACACATAACCATTCGAACCTGCATAAATATATTTTTCATGAACTAAAACAAATACATTTTTTACACCCGCCCCAGGCAGACGGATAATTTTTGGATTCTCAGGAGCACGATGTCCAGGATCTATAAAATCTTTTAGTGGCATTAAAATGAGTTGACCTTCAAATCCAACTACTATGTCTTTATCGGTAGTAGCAAGATGAGACTCTATTGTGGGTAGTATAAACTCACTTTCTTCATCTTGTTTCAAGGTAAATTTATCTTGATAATTTTTAAGAGTTTCGTTTTCGGATAATGGTTTTTCTGCAAATTTCATAGTTGTCTATTTTATGGATTACTTTCTTATAATCAATTAATAACACTCATAAATTTAATAGAGCTATGTTCTTTTAAATAAAAGATGTGAAGTATGAATCTAATTTTGTGAAGTATGAAAAAAAATAATCCTAAAAGAATGAAATCAATTAATATTGAGATGTTTAGACATCTCTTTTTTATAAGTCTTTGAAATTGGAATATCGGCACCTTGTATATGGAGGTATTCTTTTCCAATAATATCGATGGCATTTTTATTAACCGCAAAGCGTTGATGCACACGTATAAACTGGTCTTGGGGTAATTTTTTCAAAAAGTTCTGTAATTTTTCACGTACCAGGTGGCTTTTTTGCGAAAGATAAATCTCGA
>CAZPTJ010000271.1:0-4510 GCA_964589085.1 uncultured Flavobacteriaceae bacterium
CCTTCGGTGGTTGCCATCCTCAAAACCTTAAAGAAGGGTTCACGCATCAAAGTGGGCATTTTTGCTCATAGCTACGAAAATGTATAATAGGAAACACGTTGTTTGAAAAATCTCCTACAATTTCACCTTCCTAACCATAGCTGCGACATCCCAAACCACCTTTCCTACTCTAAATATATAGCGACCATAAATATGAATATGCTGCCAAGCAATTGGTGATACTTTCTTAATCAAATCAGCCTCAATAACATTACCCTGACTCTCATGATAAGCAAGTAGTTCGGACAAGAGCCACGTATTATAATATATTATGGCATTGGCAATTAAACGATTGCACTCCATCCAAACTTTCTGCTCCATAACGGTATGTACTTTAAACCTACCACCATCAGCATGATAAAGATGTTTTCTTAATTTATTCACATGCTCTCCTCTATTCAAAACAGTATTGATTTGTTTCTGGTAAACAGGGTCATCAATGTATCGTAATTTATGGTAAGTCTCTACGATGTTATCGTATTCGGCAATAGCTCTTTTAGTTTTATTATTTCGTTTAGTCGAAGATAATTTTTTTATGATAGTACTTTGAGTCGTTGTCTTCATGCCAAGAGAGGCTAAGATTCTTTGGAAGTTATCCCACTCCTCAATAATCAGATTTTCTTTCAAAATACGTTTTGATTGGAGTAAGTAATCCTTGTATTTGCTAGGTTGATGAAAACTGTAAATGGTCTTTGCTTTAGAAGATATGTCCTTATATCGAGGTGCGAACTGGTAGCCGAACATATCTAATATCGCGAAGTTTACTTGATTAATTCCGTGAGAATCGGTCGAGTGAATGTCTGTCTGAATATCGGAATTGTTATTATAAACCAAATCAAAGACGTAATTACCTTCATATTCATTCGCCCCAATTATATCCCCATTGACTAATACATTATCTGCTACATTTGTAATACTAGATACGCCCTTCTCCGTACCAAAATACTTGGGCGAATATCGAGAATTAATGGTAGGAATCTGTGTGTAATATTTCTGACCGTCACTACTTGAATGGACTACGCCTGGTTGCATTTGGTAATGCTTGTACATCGGTAATTTTTTCAGTTTGTTGATGATACGGCGATTTGCAGCTCGCAAGGTATCTAAATAAATAAGGGTGTTAGCAGTACTTGCTAAATCTTGATAAGACATGTCAGAAATACTAGCCATTTTACCAATACCATAGTTGGTGCCGAACGCAACAATACAAGCAATCAGTTTATCTTTATCCGTGTTTCGATTCACTTTAGAACCAAATAAGTGTGTAAAAACGGCTAAAAAATTGGTATGATTATCAACCAATTTCAAAAGGGATGCTATATCAATAGGAGCAAATTGGCGATAAATCTGATGATTTAATGGATTGCTCGTTTCTGTATAAATTAAGTGCCACTTGGTAGACCCGTCCTTATGTTTGCCATCAATTTGAACGGAAGGATTCAGACCTTTCTTGATGCGTTGATTAGTTCTTTTATAAAGCGGTTCAATGAGACCTTTCCATTCTGCTAATACTTCGGCTGCACTTTTTAGAATCTTGGGCGCATCCAATTTTTTGATAATCGTTGGTTTGTTGACCGTCCATTCTTCTATTGGAATCAAGTCATCATCCAAGTCTTTATTAATGAAACTATCAGGAATAAAGACATCTCCAGCCTCCAGTTTATTTCGAAGTGTCTGATACAAAGCCATTTCATATTTGGCTAACTGAATATTTCCTTCCTCATCTTTAATAAACTTTCTTCGGTTTTTTGCTAAAAAATCAGAGGGTAAATCTTTAGTCTCAATTTTAGTAGGTAGCTTTTTATTCGTCACCAATTCTTCTTTAAGGAAATCTATCGCCTCCATTAAATTATCACTCTTGCTATTATTATCAAAAGCAAAATGAAAACAAAGCGGACGTAAATAAAGACTTATCAATCTCTTTTTAAGTTGGTAATACATCCACATTAGCACCTTTTTATCTGGTTTACTTTTCTGGATAAAGTCGATGACTAAATCAAATTCTTCAGGACTGAGAATATTGAATGCCGCTCTCTTAACTTCACTAAATAACATTTTGTCTCGCTGGTCATTTCTAAAGAATGCTAAAATATTGGGTACTTTGTCCAATGCCTCATTGGATGCTAATTGATGGTTATATATTTGTGTTTGCGCAGCTTTCTCCGCTGACTTTTCTAGCCCTAGTACATAAAATTTTAAAGCCTCTGCTAAAATATCATTGACCTGCCGATACCGATTATGAGTAAAACAAAGCAGATAAATGTAAAGCATATTACTATTACTAGCTTGCAGCCTTTTGAGGTTAAAGACCTTTTGCTCCGTTGCCATTGAACTGTAGTAACGAATATTTTCATTAGCAATCTCCATTTGGGTACACAGCTTTTTAGCCACCTCAAATATTGGCTGTAACTGTTGTTGCCGAAGAAGTAGCCTACGAATCTGATAATAATCAAAACTGGATGGTTCTTTCTGTTGCAGCGTAAATGGATGCATATCATCCTTCGGTTTTTCCAATAATTCATTTACTAAATTCTTGTCAGCATCACTCATGTTATTTTCGATAAATTGTTCTAATCGTAGCTGTTCCTCACGAATGGCCAAACTCACTATTTCTCTTTGCAAAAAACTGTAAGCTGGAATAATCACTTTTTGAGTATGAAAGTATTGAAGTAAGGAACGAAATAGATAGACTGCATGATTATGCCGCTTGGTAAGTACAGCTGCTTTTTGTAGAATCTGTTGGTGAAAGCTCTTACTGAAAGATTTATATTCGAATAGGTTACTAATTAACTGTTGCTGATTTTCCCGAGTCCGTCTAAAAATATTGGATAACTTTTTTCTATCATAGGTTGGAAAGTATTTTGCTAAAACAAAAACGGTGTCTACAGGTCGGTCTTCAAAATCAAAAGTGAAAAATAAATGCTTGGCTTTAAAATAGCCCAATTGCAAAATGAAATAAACTTTAGAAGAAGTACCTCGGAGCAGATTTACTTGTTCTCTTTCTGGAGTGGTGAGCATAAAAAATACAGCTCGTTCATCTGGTGTAAAATCTGGCATGGCATAGATGTGCGCAATTTCTTCTGTTTCTAAAATGTGTAAATGTCCAGCATAATTGGAGTTCTCCATAGTTTAATATTTAAAAGTGTAGTTCAAAAAAATGACCGTTATTCTGAAATTAGCCCTGCAAATAAAAAGTGTCTAAATTAGGACTTAGCCTAGTTTAAAAAACTGGTCTAGGTAATGTAAGTTTAATTTTGATAATTCAGATGAGTTTCGTAAACTTGTGTATGAAATTTGGTTACGCGAGAATCAGTACAAAAGAGCAAAACTTAGATTTGCAGATGGATGCTTTGAAAAAGGCAGGCTGTGAAGAAATTTTCCACGAAGTGGTAAGTGGAGCTAAAACAGAACGGGCAGAATTAAACCGTTTACTTTCTACATTACGAAAAGATGATGTGCTAGTCATTTGGAAATTAGACCGATTGGGGCGTTCTTTGAAACACCTAGTTTTGCTTGTTCACGAATTAATAGAAAAAGGTATTGGGTTGCAAAGTCTTAATGACCCCATCGATACCACTACCTCTCAAGGTAGATTGGTGTTTAATATATTTGCTTGCTTGGCAGAATTTGAAAGAGATGTGATTAGGGAAAGGACTCAGGCAGGTTTAAAAGCAGCTAGAGCTAGAGGACGAACAGGTGGAAGACCTAAAGGGTTATCAGAAAAAGGTAAGCGAACAGCGATTGCTGCGGAGGCACTTTATAAGGAAGGTAAATTAAGTGTTGTAGAAATATGCAGTAATTTATCTATCAGTAAAGCCACACTATATAAATACCTTAAACATCAAGGCGTAGAGGTAAGTACTTTTCATAAACGCCAACGCTCAAAAGAAGTAGAAGTGATCCTTTGGCTAAGAGTCGAGAACAACAATAAATTTACTAGAGGGAAGACCAAAGTCAGAGCAGATATAGAAAATTATGTCTTGTCTGACTACAAAATGAAGAAAACCGATAAAGATGGATGGGAATACAAACTGACCATTCCTTACATTGATGAGGCAGATTTGGAGAAAAAGGTGCATGATATTTATGAGGAGATGCAGTTTCAGATTGGCGGTAAACATTGTTTTATTGAGGCGGATATTACTAATCCTTTTACGGGGTATAGCTTTTAGATTATTCAACAATGTGTTTCCTATTATACATTTTCGTAGCTATGAGCAAAAATGCCCCAATAGTTATTTTTTTAGCGTCTGCATATTTCAATATTTCAAATCTTTGATTCTCCACACTCTGTTTGTCCGTACTGACTCGGATATAGGCATAAATCATGGCAATATTTTAGCTCTGTTAATAAAAACCCTTTTAAAGAGTTAAAATACCACTTTTTTGTAAAAAATAAAGGGTGTTAAACCTACTAATATCTTGATTAGGTTAAACGCTCGTTTTGTCTAATCAATAAACCCCAAATTAT
>CAZPTJ010000272.1:0-4458 GCA_964589085.1 uncultured Flavobacteriaceae bacterium
ATCATCGGTGGCGGAATTATAGGACTCAGTTCAGCCTATTTTCTTCAAAAAGCGGGACATCAGGTTACTGTTATTGATCAGTCTAAAATGGAGGGCGGCGCCTCTTATGTCAACGCGGGATATTTGACTCCCAGCCATATTATTCCCTTGGCGGCGCCAGGAGTAATGAAAAAGGGGCTGAAGTGGATGCTTAATGGTAAAAGTCCGCTATATATTAAACCCAGATTAGATAAAGATTTAATACAATGGGCCTGGGCTTTTAATAAATCCTGTACGCATGGCAATGTAGAGAAGTCCATTCGGGCCATTGCAGATATCAATCTCTTTAGCAGAGAGTTGTATGATACAATTAAACGTGATGAGAACTTTAATTTCCAATTAGAGAAAAAAGGCTTGTTGATGCTTTGTCAAACAGAGAAGATGTTAGAAACAGAGTCCAAAGTCTTACAGCGTGCGAAACAGGAAGGGTTAGGAGCGCGTATGCTTTCTGCCACAGAAGCACAACAGATGATGAGTACTCCTATACATAGTATTGGAGCGTCTTATTATGAATGCGATCACCATACAACTCCAGGAGCTTTTATGGAGGAATTAAAGGAGCAATTGCTTAAAGATGGTGTAATGATTCGTAAAGAAGAAAAAGTGCTGGATATTCTGGTAAAAGGAAATACGATTCAAGCAGTGCAAACAGATCGAGAACAGCTTAGTGCAGATGCCTATGTACTTGCCAACGGTGCCTGGGCGAGTATGCTTTCGCGAAAGCTTAATATCAAACTCCACCTACAGGCAGGAAAAGGGTATCGCATACAAACACAACGGGAAACAGGCATAGATCTTCCCGCAATTCTGGCAGAACGGAAGGTTGCTATTACACCCATGGATGGATTTACACGTTTTGCCGGAACCATGGAAATTGCAGGCATCAATCATACGATTAATCACAGGCGTGTAGATGCTATTGCCGACGGTGTTACCCAATATTTTCCGGAAGTAAAGATTACGGAAGCAGAAAAAAGAGATGCTGCCAGTGGTTTGCGTCCTGTTTCTCCAGATGGATTACCTTATATTGGAAAAAGTAAACAATGTAATAATCTTGTTGTTGCAACGGGGCATGCGATGATGGGATGGAGTCTCGGTCCCGGAACGGGGAAACTGGTACAGGAAATTATTGATGAACAAAGACCATCCTTGGATGTAAACCTATATCATCCGGATAGAAGGTTTTAAATAATTTTAAATAAAACGATCATCGAGTGCTTCGCTGAAAGCGAAGTGTATCGAGAGTACCTAATTGGTATTCTCTCAGTGATTCTGAATCTCAAAATCAATCAACCACCTGTTATGAAAATTTTCATAAAACACCTACTCGTTATCTGGTATTTTTAGTACTGCGTGTTACGCCCCTCCGTATTTTTAGTATCTTTCTTAAGATTAATCAATTACTCGCCAAAAAGGAAATACTACTAATATCGGGAACTCATGAGCGAAAGAACAAAGCAAGAGAGTAAATCCTCTACTGAGAGCTATCTAAAAATGGCCATAGAAGCTCTAAATGCGGAGTACGATCTATTTTTAAAATTTACAGCACCAATAGAAGAAATTCAGAATGATTCTTGGCACGCTTTAGATGAAAAGAAAAATGCCTTAGTCAAGTTTATAGATATTATACATTTAGAAGATTTTGGTCAATTCGATCTTATTAGAAAACAATTAAGAGATTATTCAAAAAGACAAAAAGGAGAAGTAGACCTATATGTGGTTTTCTTAGGAGAAAATCAAGTAATTGAAAAGCAGTTTGCTAAAAAAGTCGATGGGAGCGTTGGACAATATCAAATGACATATATCACTCAGGATAGAATGGGTCGACTCATGCAAAAACACGGCATCACAACAATACCACAGCAAGAATCCAAGGAATCTAGTTCTTTATCCGCTCCTCCACCTCCTCCTGGATTTTCAACAAAAGATGTCAAAAAAGCTTCAAATAAATCTAAAAGTAAACGTGAAACTAAAAAACAAGAACAGCCAAAAAATACCATTGAGTCTATTGACCAGAGAGTCATTTCATTTATAGCAGAAAAACAAAAGAAAAATACCTCCTTCTACCTGGCAGGTTCCTCTTGGGGGAAAGAATTCAGAGATCAAATCGATCGGTTTATTGAAGAAGGCGTTTGGGAAAATGGATATGATGATAAATATACAGATGCGGTTATTGGCGTTAAGGTGAACGATTACATCTTCATCAAATCCACCTTTGCCCGCCCTGGCGAAAGTGTCATGCGTATTAAGGCTATAGGTCGTGTTACTCAAAATCCTGATGACGGTAAAAGAGTGCTCGTGCACTGGTTTACACACGGGCATAAGATTGACATCAATGGTCTGGGATATTACAGAGATACCATACAAAAACCTTCAGAAGACGACTTACCGAAGATCATACAAGCAGTGTTCAATGAAAACATTGTTTTTCCTGAGATACCCATCGAAGAAGCATTCCAATCCAGAGACAAAATGCCCTTCCATCTGGATAATGTCGAAGTTAATGACAAGCTCAATCGTGAGCCTGTAGCCAAGTCCTTGGCACGCCTTATCAATAGGGAAATATTTGATAACAATACATTGAAACATGCCTTTATGATCCATCTACAAGGCGAGTGGGGATCTGGAAAATCTACTTTTCTCAACTTACTTCAGAGCAATCTTGCTATAGATCATAAATGGACCGTCATCAAATTTAATGCTTGGCAAAACCAGCATTTAAGTCCACCCTGGTGGTCTTTTATCGATCAGGTATATCAGGGAGGTATTAAAAACTTAGGGAACATAGAACGACAATGGATCAAATTTAAAGAAACCCTTAGGCGCATTATGTGGTATAGTAGTTGGCATAAAATTTTTGCCTTGATTATGACATTAGTTTTATTGTTGGTTATAATTTTTAACCATAAAGCTATTTTGGAGACTTTAAGTAATATTTTAAAAACAGAAGGGAGCACATTTGATACGAATGACTTTATAAAACTCTTCTTAAGTTTAGGTTCTGTTATTGGATTGATTTACTCATTATTTAGATTTATCACTACCCCCTTATTATTGAAATCATCAGATCAAGCCAAATCTTTTGTTACGAGAGCATCCAATCCTATGGAACGCATCCAAAAACACTTTAATGGGCTTATTGATAATTTCAATACTGCTGGCTATAATGTTGCCGTCTTTATTGATGATATTGACCGTTGTAATAGGGAATATACGGTCCAGCTACTGGAAGGTATTCAAACACTATTTAAAGATACTAAGGTATTGTACGTGGTCGCAGGAGATAAAAAGTGGATTACTACCTGCTTTAAAAACAATTATGCCGAATTTGCTGAAAACAATTCAGAAAATGGGCAGCATTTGGGCGAACTGTTTTTGGAAAAAGCCTTTCAGCTTTCTGTAAGAATGCCTAATGTGAGCGAAGATGCTAAAGAACGATACTGGAAATATATTCTGGGTATTAAAGAAGAAGATATAACAGGGGAAACACTTAAGGGAGAAGTTGATTTTAAGCAAAAGACGATAATAAAAGAGCAGATTTTAGACAGTTACGGTCAGGCGAAAAAAAATACCGATTGGCTTAGAGAAATAAGAGAAGAACACAGTATAAGTGAAGCGGCTGTAACCGATATTGCTATAGAAGCACTGGACGAAAATACCACAGATGTAAAGCATTTGTTTCTATCTTTTTATGCTTATATCAAACCCAACCCGCGATCCATTAAACGACTGGCAAACAATTATACAATGACCCGTAATACACTCATCGCCGAACGTGTGGATTTTGAACCAGCCACCCTATTTCGCTGGATACTCCTAGAAGACCACCATCCCGGATTGATCTTTGAACTACAAAAGCAACAGAATATGGAAGCTGTTGATACCTATATAGAAGAAAATCAAATCAATGAAGCCGAAGAGGACATTATACAAACGATCATCAATGGTATCACTCCTGATGACGAAGGCTTAACTATTTCAGAATTGCGTTATATTGTGGGAGATTAATTAATAATTTCTTGACCCCTTCTTCCCTTGACTGATATCACCCTCCTGACGCAACAATCCTATCTACATCCTGAAAAAGGAAATCCCTATATCGACAACATTCTTTTAGAGCGTAAATTGCTTACGACTGCATTGGAAGCGAAAGGGCTTAAAGTAAATTGTGCCTATTGGGATGATCCAGATTATGATTGGTCAAAGACCAAGGCTATTGTGTTTAGAACCATATGGGATTATTTTGAACGTTATGACGAATTTGCATTGTGGCTTGAAAAAGTAAAAACAAAAACCCGTTTGATTAACCCCTACCATCTTATACAATGGAATATTGATAAACATTATCTAGGCGATCTGGAGCGTCAAGGAATCGCTATTGTTCCTACTGTTTTTGTAGATAATGGGAAGCATCAACCC
>CAZPTJ010000273.1:0-1232 GCA_964589085.1 uncultured Flavobacteriaceae bacterium
TTATGGTACTTTCAAGGTTCATCACAAAGTTCTAATGCATAATCTGGGTTTAAGCGTTTCCAGTTTAGAGTTTTCTTTTCTAATTAAATTCAATTTCCATTCTTTGCGCCAATTCTTAAGTTGTTTTTCTCTTGCTATTGCCTGTTCGATATCTGTAAATTCCTCAAAATAGATGAGATCTTTCAGATTATATTTTGCAGTAAATTTTGATCCAACTCCCACTTTATGTTGGACAACTCTTTCTTCTAAATTCGTAGTTACGCCAATATAAAAAGTTGTACGATAGGTATTCGTCATTATATAAACATAACTCAGCTGCATATCATCTTTTGTTAGGCGCTACTTTAAAACTAAATATCTAATTATTAATCACTATACTTCTCTCGTGTGATTCTGAAACAAGTTCAGAATGACTGTAAGTTTTCGCGAAAAAGATCGGCGTACTCCCTGATAACGCGTTGGTCAAAATAAGGTTCTTCATCAATTCTTCCAATGACAGGGACTTGTGTTTTACTTCGTATTATCGCTTCTGTTGTCGGATGTTCGGCACCTGAAAAAAGAATAGCAAGATTAGAGAACCCTCGCTGTTTTAGATAAGCTATGGTTAATAGCGTATGATTTATGCTCCCCAAATAATGTCTGGAGACAATAATAATTTTATCGGTTGGTTGTGCGAGATCAGCAATGGTTGCTGTCTCATTTAAAGGAACTAATATCCCTCCAGCACCCTCAATAACTAAATCTCTTTTTGTTTTAGGGCGCTTAATATTTTCAAGATCGATTTGTATATCGTCCAGAGTTGCTGCTGCATGCGGACTCATTGGAGTATTTAGCGCATAGCTATTATCGTGATATTGCGATATATCATTTAAAACTAATTGTTTTATTCTATGGGTATCGGAAAAGTTTAAGTCTCCCGCTTGAATAGGCTTCCAGTAATCTGCTTTCAATGCTTCAGTAATAATGGCCGCCGCTATTGTTTTTCCAACGTCAGTAGATATACCAGTAACAAAATATGCGTTCATTTTTTATTGAATTTATGCGTACAATTATCACAACGATACTCGTACTTTTGTGTAAAAAGGTAGTGCTCCAAAAAGGATGCCTACCACAAGGGAAAGAAAGGATTTAAGGTCAGTTACATTCGTAAATAATTGCACTTTCTCACTATTACAATCAGGACATTGTATAGGTGTTCCATCATCATCTACCGAATACGCAGTGATATCATC
>CAZPTJ010000273.1:1332-4441 GCA_964589085.1 uncultured Flavobacteriaceae bacterium
AAGGAAAATTTGCAATCTCATCAGAAGAAGGATATTGTTGTTTTTCTTCAAACCAAGATCGACTTATATAAACACCAGCGTCTATGGGTTCTGCAGTTAAAAATCGCCCTAATACCACGGCAGCATCCAGACTTCCTCCTTGATTATTGCGTAAATCAATGATCAGGTTTTCATATCCGTTTTTGGCAATTTTTTGCACGATATCTACCATCTGTGACGCATTAGAAGCAAATGATCTTACGTATAAAACTGCAGTAGTGCTATTAATTTCTTCCAATTCAAACGGTGGTTTTTTCAATCCCTGTGCCGTTGTTTTAGTTTTAGCGGTATACTTTAGATAATAATGAGAAAAAGGCAATGCATCGGAAGCCTTGTTAAAAATTCTTGCAAAATTAAGATCGCTTAGTTGCTGCTCAGCCAGTACTGCCATTTGCGATTTAAAATCCATCCAATCTTCAGTTTCCAAAAATGCTGGATTACAAATATTCTTTTCAGTAGTATTTATTATTTTTTCAAAAAGTTTTTGATGGTTTTTTACTTTGTCCTGTGCATTTACTACACAAAATAGCGTACAGAATAAAAGGCTTATAATATGATTTTTCATGAGGTTTCGTTTTTGTTGTTCGGAACAAATAGAAACCGTTTTTAATCCCTAAAAAAAAGATTGTGACTAGCTTGAAATTTTTGTGTTGAAATTGTAATTTCAGGGCTGATTCTGACGTTTTAGGGACGAGTTTGAAAGCTTATACTGTAGGGCTTCAAAGTATTTTTGAGACACGGGTATAGGTTCCAGAGATACCGTAAATAGCATTTCGCGCTTGCGTGCATTCCCTTTTACCGACTTCAAATAGTGAAGATTTACCAGAAAGGAGCGATGTACTTGATATACGTCCGGTAACTGTTCATGGATTCCAGAAAGAGTGGCTCTTATCATCTCTCGCTTAATTTCTTCTCCTTCTTTAAATACTATAGAAACATAATTTTGTTGTGCCTGCGCATATACAAAATCAGTGGCCATAAAAGTTAACTGATCTGATTTGTTAGTCCCATTAAGTGTGATTAAGGTATCCTTTTGTTTAGCCTCGTTTTCAGGCAATCGTATGACTCCAAATCGGATTCTAAAATAAACCCATAAAGGCCCTAAAATGGGAAGAAAGGGGATTCCTGCATAGCTTAGGAATCCACTCCACGAACGCCAACTCAATCCTTGCCCTCCATCCATAACAAATCCTTTATATAAATAACTTGAGCAGAGTATGACTAATAAACTTGGAAAAATGTAAATGACTTCATTCAGAATATACCATTGATTTTTCTGTCTTTTATAAATATAGTTTTCTAATGGATGTAATAAGAGAATAGGAATTAATACGGCAATAGTGTAGCCCGCTAATCTTAGATTCTTATACGGAATAACAGATTTATCTGTATCAAAAGGTTGTAAGAAAATAAGCAGTACACTTAGACTTGCACCCACGATTAAACCCACAATTAGTGTAGATTTCCATTTTTTGGTATAGGCAATTACCCGATTAAGCGACTGTATCATTCCTTAAAAAATTCGAAACTAAAGATAGTACGCTTTTTATTTCTTTTTCGGTATTAAAGCTATGTATACAAAAACGGAGTCGTTCTTTTCCTTCAGGAACCGTAGGTGAAAGTATGGGTTTTACATCATAGCCTGCTTGTTGAAGCTTTCGCGAAAGCGTTTTCACTTGCTTATTACCCGGAATTATCATACTCATAATTGCCGAATCACTTTTAATAAAGTAAGACTCCAAATGCAATTGTATCACCCATTGATTAAAAGTATCTATATGTTGCTGGAGTTCTTTATACTGTGTTGACCCCGATTCCAACAGAAGCGTATACCCGGCAATTATGCTAGCAATTGTATGCGGTGGAAGTGCTGTGGTATAAATAAATGATCTGGCAAAATTGACCAAATAATTTCTTAACGCCTGACTTCCTAAAACAGCTGCACCATGAGCTCCCAAGGCTTTCCCAAAGGTGACTACTCTTGCAAACACTTCTTTTTCCAGTCCCAAAGCCTGAACTAAACCTTGGCCCTTATTACCCAAAACACCAATGGCATGGGCTTCGTCAACAATAAGATATGCATTATAGGTTTTACATATGGCACTCATTGCTTTAAGATCAGGACAATCCCCATCCATAGAAAAAACGGATTCTGTGACCACAAATAATTCCTGATCTGTTGTTCTCGACTGCGCTCGAACTGACAGTTGTTGCCTTAAATCTTCTATATTATTATGACTAAACTTATGTGCTTTTGCGTGGCTTATGGTTATCCCATCGCGAATACTTGCATGAACCCATTCATCATATAAAATAATATCTCCGCGTTGTGGGATACTCTGCAGACACCCAAGATTTGCATCATATCCCGAATTAAAGACCAAAGCGGCTTCACAGTTGTGGAATTGAACCAATAGTTGTTCCAATTGATCATACAATTCATGATTCCCAGAAAGTAAACGACTCCCTGTAGCCCCATTTTTTACCAACGATAAACCACTCATTACTTCTTTTGCTTTTTCCTTAAGTATATTATTGGTAGCAAAGCCTAGATAATCGTTGGACGAAAAATCAATAAGATCAGACTCCGTTTCCAATCGACGGAAAGTGTTATTCTGTTTACGATCGTTTAGTTTTTTCTGAAGTTTTTCAGGTAGCATAACGCAAAGATATAAAGACCTTAAATAGGAAATCTGGATTTTTCAACAACTTAGTTTTTATTATAAAACAACAATTAATTATTGTTTTTCAATAATTTTTATATATTTGTTATCGTTAAACGATAATAACTAAATTATGAAAACCGTAAAACACTTAGAAAGATTGCTTTTGATTTTCTTTTGGATACTTCTGATTTCTCTAGGGGTTTCTATTCTTTTGGTCATTTATTTTACTATTTTCAAGGGGAACAATCCTTTTGGAGACAGCGATACTATTAATGAAGGCATACAATGGTTTGATGTTTCCTGGACTTTATATAGCGTGGTGTTTTCTGCTTTCCTGGCCTATGGAGTACTTCAATTAAAAAAAGCAACATATCATATCTCTTCTAATACTTACTTTACTGCCG
>CAZPTJ010000274.1:0-4439 GCA_964589085.1 uncultured Flavobacteriaceae bacterium
TTAATCCCTATGGACGCTTGCGATTTGAATCAGGAGGCTCCAGTTCTGGAAGTGGGGTAACGGTCGCTGCAAATTATGCAGTAGCTGCCATAGGAACAGAAACTGCGGGGTCCATATTGTCACCGTCAAGTCAAAACTCTGTTGTTGGATTGAAACCTACCATTGGTGTTTTAAGTAGGTCAGGAATTGTACCCATTTCCAGTACATTAGATACACCTGGTCCAATGACTAAAAATGTAATAGACAATGCTATTATGATGGATGCACTTATTGGGTATGATGAAAATGATAATGCTTCAAAAAAAATAGATAAACAATATATACAAGGTGTCAAGGAAGCTTCAATTTCAGGAAAACGTTTTGGCGTTATTAAGGCGTTTTTACAAGACACACTGTATCAGCAAGCGACATTAGATATTGAAAAAGCAGGAGGTGTTTTGGTTGAAATAACTCCCGAACAATTACCCTTACCTGGATTCCTAACCCTGCTTAATATTGACATGAAAAATGATTTACCGGCCTATTTGAAAACAAATGCTTCTGCAAATATTATGATTACTGATATCGCCAGTGCAGTTGCTTTTAATAAACAAGATACATTGATAAATGTACCATACGGGCAACAGCTTTTCGAAGGAATCGTAAATGATTCAACAACCGCAGATGCATTTATTGATATCAAAAGAAACCTTGAGGAAACGGGACGTCGTTATTTTGATGTTTCCATGGACACGCACGAACTAGATGCTGTTTTGTCCATTAATAATTTCCATGCCGCATATGCGGCTGTAGCAAAGTATCCGGCACTTACGGTGCCTATGGGATATACAGATGAAGGAGAACCTGAAGGATTGACTTTTATAGGTAAACCACTATCTGAAAAACTATTGTTGCAGTTAGCTTCCAAATACGAAGCCGTGAGTAAGCAACGCAAATTACCACAAGGATATGAGGATTAAACTAATCTATAAATTTGAATAAAACGGTAATATCTATTTTTAAAGGCAATCCTCCTAGATTATAATGAATAAAAGTTGGGCCATCCAAAAAACCGGATAGTCCAACTTTTATAGTTAGTTGAAACTATATTGTTCCATATGCTACTCACTTGGGAACGGACACCCCATACGACAAGCTCTAAATGCTGCGGTACATTCACCTATCGTCTCTCCGGCAAGAAAATCAACATTATTTACACAAACCGTAAAAGCATAGGCACAATGTACCATACACTCTATAAAATCACCTCCATTTGAATCTGTGAACATTTCTTTTATAGATTCCAGTTCTAATTGATCTTCTGGGCTTAAGGTCAATTTTTCGATGGATTCGAATTCTGTACAAAGCAGAACCTTAATTTCCTCAACGGTACAATTTTCAATAGACTCGTTTATGTTCATGGAGAAAGCATTTAGGAACATAAATAACATGGGTAAAAAGATTAATTTTTTCATACTAATAAAATTTAGAATTAATACTTCAATGTATTTATTCAAAAGGCTGAAGGTGTTCATTTTTATAATTTTAAACCTTTACCTTTTGTTTGTAATTTGCTTAAAACGTGATATATATGAAGGTGTCTAAAATGTTAAATTTGTAAATACATCTAGAGATTACCGATGAAAACTTCCGATTTTTTATAGTTATAAATCAAGTGGAGATTGATTAACACCATTTTCAGTCAATGTTTTCTATAATAATGAACTTATTATTATAGAGTTGATTTGACAAACCTAATTAAGGAATAAAAGCACGTATCTTTGCACTCTTAGTATTTATATAGATATATGAGAACAAAGACCCTCAAGAAAAATAAAATTAATGTAGTCACGCTTGGTTGTAGTAAGAATGTCTATGATAGTGAGGTTTTGATGGGACAATTAAAAGCCAATAATAAGGAAGTAGTACATGAAGAAGAAGGTAATATCGTCGTAATCAATACCTGTGGTTTTATTAATAATGCTAAGGAGGAATCTGTAAATACCATTCTGGAATATGTACAGAAGAAAGAAGAAGGAACTGTAGATAAGGTTTTTGTGACGGGATGTTTGTCGGAACGTTATAAACCAGATTTACAAAAAGAAATTCCAAATGTTGATCAATATTTTGGAACAACCGAATTACCCGGACTTTTGAAAGCGTTAGGAGCTGATTATAAGCACGAACTCATAGGTGAACGTTTAACCACCACTCCGAAAAATTATGCTTATCTCAAGATTGCCGAAGGTTGTGATCGTCCCTGTTCTTTTTGTGCCATCCCAATAATGAGAGGAAAACATAGATCAAAGCCTATTGAATCATTGGTTATTGAGGCAGAAAAACTAGCTGCTAAAGGGGTTACAGAATTGATTCTTATTGCTCAGGATCTCACCTATTATGGACTTGATCTATATAAAAAACGCAATCTGGCCGAACTGCTCAAAGCTTTAGTGCTTGTGGAAGGAATACAATGGATCCGACTGCATTATGCTTTTCCTACAGGATTTCCAATGGACGTTTTGGATGTTATGCGGGAAGAACCTAAAGTGTGTAATTATATTGACATTCCCTTACAACATATTTCCGATCCTATATTAAAGTCTATGCGTCGTGGTACTACCAAAGCAAAGACAGATGCTTTATTAGAACGCTTTCGCGAAAGCGTTCCCGATATGACCATCCGTACTACTTTAATTGTTGGATATCCAGGGGAGACTGATGCAGATTTCCAATTGCTTAAGGAATGGGTGAAGACACAACGTTTTGAACGATTAGGCTGTTTTACGTACTCCCATGAAGAAAATACGCATGCCTATCAATTAGAAGATGATGTGCCAGAAGAGGTTAAAATGCAGCGAGCTAATGAGATTATGGAGATTCAATCTCAGATTTCCTGGGAATTGAATCAACAAAAAATAGGACAAAATTTCAAAGTTGTTGTAGATCGTAAAGAAGGAGATTATTTTATAGGTCGCACAGAATATGACTCTCCTGATGTAGATAACGAAGTATTGATTGATGCCTCAAAACATTATATGAAAACCGGTGATTTTGCAGAGGTTAAGATCTATGAAGCTGAAGATTTTGATTTATACGGAGAACCTGTAATCTAGCTAAGATTATCTACATACAATCTACATTCATGAAACGGATATTCTCTTATTGCAAGCCCGTTAAGTATATTGCTATTTTGCTTATAGGATGCGTTTTTTTTAACTGTAAGAATGAAGCCAAAACAGCTGAAAACATAGAAGAGACAATTGCATCTGAAATAGAAGCGATACAAACATTAAAAATTCCTGTTAAAGGGAATGCACACCTACCACGTTTAAAGGCTGCATATGGGAAACTTCATATGACCTGGGTCGAAGAAAAAGATTCCCTTGCGACCCTGAACTATGCTTTTTATGAAAATAACCATTGGTCCCCGTCAAAGACGATTAGTTCTGGGACAGACTGGTTTGTTAATTGGGCAGATTTTCCAGCTTTAGCTATTAATGGGGAAGCCGTACTAACCAATATATTGCAGAAATCTGCAGAAGGGACGTATGATTATGATATTAAATTGAATCTTTTCTCCGGAGAGAAAGAGATAAAGTCAGATTTTTTGCTCCATACCGATGGCATTTCAGCGGAGCATGGATTTGTGGCTATGGCGCCTTATGATGATGGATTTTATGTAAGCTGGTTAGATGGCAGAAACACCAAGAGTGAGGACGTTGATAATAATGCAATGACTTTATTTTCTGCTATTGTCGACCTTAATGGTACAGTTAAGGAAAGTACAGAAATTGATCATAGCGTATGTGATTGCTGTAATACTGCTATTGGAATTACATATCAGGGCCCTATTGTTGTATATCGTGATCGTTCTGAAGGTGAGGATGAGGTACGTGACATCTCCATTGTCAGATGGGTTGATGGAGCATGGACAAGACCTAAAACAATAAATGATGATCATTGGCAAATTAATGGATGCCCTGTTAATGGTCCGGCTATAGATACACAGCAGCAAAATGTTATTGTTAGTTGGTTTACCGCTGCTAGTGATGATCCCAGAGTTTTGGTTGCTTTTTCTCATGATAATGGAGCCACATTTGGAACCCCGTTAAGAGTAGATTCGGGTCGGGCGATTGGCCGTATTGATACGGCATTTCTGACAGATGGAAGTGCTTTGGTACTTTGGATGGAGCCCTATGAAGAAAATACTTTGATTAGATGCCGTCGTGTATATCCCGATGGAAGAGTAGACGATCCCGTTACCATAACAGAAACAGATGCCGCTCGGGCTAGCGGGTTTCCTCAGTTGGAAGTTATTGATGAAACGGTGTATATAGCATTTACCGAATTGGAGGGAGAATATTCTACAATTAAAATAAGGGCAATTGATTTTCAAAGTATTGAAATATTGAGTGTTTTTAAATGACCCAATATTTCAATACTAGTTTTTTGAAACTTTC
>CAZPTJ010000275.1:0-4411 GCA_964589085.1 uncultured Flavobacteriaceae bacterium
TTCAAAGATATTGTAATTATGAATAGTTACTAAGATATAATACGAGTAGATACTTTTAAAAAGACAAGGCTTCCTCTTTAGAATCTTTTATTTGTTTCCCTAAGCGATATTTTTTAGGGGTAGAAGAGACATATTTTTTAAAAATACGTGTGAGATGACTTTCATCTGTAAATCCTAATTGATATGCAATTTCTGATACCGTAAAATCGCTATGTTCTAAGCGATATTTGACCAATTGTATTTTATATAATAATATGTAATGGTGTAATGATTTGCCTGTTTTTTTCTTAAAATAAGAACTTAATGTGTTATTGGACATATTGAATTGTCCCGCTATTACATTGATCTTTATAAGGTTTTTGTCATAAATATGTTGTCGGATGTAACTTAGGATATTATTGATGGCCGTATGGTTATCTTTAATTTCCGAGGGATCAACATTCAGACCATCATGAATATTACGAGCAATAATACTCAGTATGGTACTTACCATATTAGATATATTGTTTCTGAAAAACTGTTTTTGATTGTTGAATTCGTATAAGATACTCTTATGGATAAGCCATACAAGTTCTCTATCGTTCTTTTCTTTGATAAGATCTCCTGGTAATAAATTAGGATTATGGATGATGCGTTCAATACGACTAAGCCATTGTGTACGATCAGGTAGATTAGTCTTATTTGAAAATAATAAATCAGAGAATTGAAAATAACAGAAAGAAGTATCCTGCTCTATTAAAAAATGATGTGTGTCACCAGGAGCAATGAGAAAGATATCTCCTTTATCATATGAGATGATAAACTCATTAATATGATGCTTTCCTGAGCCTTCTTCTATAAAAATGATCTCAAAATAATTACGATATTCTTGATCATAGTGATTTCCTTCCTTAGTAAAGCGATTAATAAAAAAAACATCATGTACGCTAAAAGGCTTCATCTCTCAACTATATTCGAGGGTAAATATTATTAAAAATGATGTGGGTAATCCCTATAACACCGTCTTGTTTGAGTTAATATTCAGAAAGTTACAAATTTTATACAATTTTTTCTGCAAAAAGTACAAGAATATATTTGCTATGCGTGCATAGTTTTGTGTCGACAAAGAAAGATAGTTTTGAAAATATACTATTATGCTATGGCACATTTTTATTTGAGACAACTTTTTGTCATTAAGTGGTTTAAGCCGGAAGCAGTGTAATCCGAAATTCATTTACACATGCTTTTATGTAAAGATGAAAACTACTTCCGGTTTTTAACGATATATGACTTTCATCCCTAAAGAATAATGCGAAATGTCAAATTGATTCTTGGCGTTACCAGTTTTCTGGTCTTTGGCAACTCATGTTGCCAATTATGCTGTGTAGCGCCAGACATCAGTAATAAACTACCTGGTGTAAGATCAATTTTGAAGGAATTTGAGTGATTCTCTTTTTGGCGAAATTTAAAACGTCGCGTTGCTCCCAGGCTTACCGAAGCAATGACTGGATTTTCTCCTAAAGAAACCTCATCATCTGCATGCCAGCCATTACTATCATTTCCATCCCTATATAAATTACAAAGGCAAGTTGTAAATGTTACTTTGGCAATCTGTTCTATGCTGTTTTTTATTTCGCTTAAAGCGAAAGAAAACGGAAGAGGATACATCGTAATTCCGGAATAGCTATAGGGTTGACCATTGTTTCCATATAATGCTGTTAATCGAGGTTGTAAGTAGGTTTTTCCAAAGATTTTAATAGGATCCTGACGCCAGGGGATTTCTCGATATAGTGTTTCGTAATAGTGTAGCGCCATCCTTGATTCCAAAAAATTGGGATAATAAGAGACTTCTCCTCCAGATATATCCAAGTGCCGGGTCTGCTCATTATCAAATAAAGAACCTGCCATTAGATACTATATAAATAAGCCCAATACATAAGTCCGAACTGTAGCGGTATGCGTGCAAATAAAACCCATAATGGTAACCGCAATCGTTTCTTTTTGTTGACAAGCATTTCAATATGAACCGGTAGAAAAACGATGAGCATAAGTATAATGGCATAAGCCGCTATGTTTCTTGTAGCTTCAAATACTAAGAGCAGGCCGAGTAAAATTTCGACTATTCCACTTAAAACGACCATAAATTTGTGCCAGGGAATATAGTCTGGTATAATACGTAAATAGATTTTAGGAGTTATAAAATGAAAGGCTCCTGCGAGGATATAAATTGTAGACATTAAGTAACCGTGCCACTGCATATTTTTTGTTTAAATATAATCGTTTTGAGAACAGTAAATTATAAAGCTTCTAGAGTTTTAGGTTTAAAATTAATATATTTTTGAAAACCCAATAGAAAAGACTACTTTTGCACTCCTTTTTGCATCCATAGGAAAGCCCATTAAGGAAGATCAAATTTTAAAAATCACTTTTACGGTTTGTTGATGAAGAGGCTTTCACAAAACGTAAAATACAAAAACAACTGTTCTTTAAACTTATTTAAGAACAGTCACTTTTAGCAAATGGCTGAAGAAACACAAAATCCTGAAATACAGGATGCCGAGGCAACAACAGTTGCAATCCCCACAACAGAAGAAAACCCAGCGCAAGCAAATCCAGAACAATTCTTAAAGGATTTCAATTGGGAAAAGTATGAAGAAGGTATTGATACCATTGCAGACGATCAACTTGAAGAATTTGAGGCACTCGTTGCAAAGAACTTTGTAGATACTCTAGACGATGATGTTGTAGACGGTACTGTAATCAATATTACAGACCGTGATGCTATTATCGATATCAATGCAAAATCTGAAGGAGTTATTTCATTAAACGAATTCAGATATAATCCTGATTTAAAAGTAGGAGATAAGGTTGAAGTACTTATCGATGTACGTGAAGATGCTACAGGACAACTGATTTTATCACACAGAAAAGCACGTGTGATCAAGGCTTGGGACCGAGTAAATGCTGCACATACTGATGGTACTATTGTTAATGGTTTTGTGAAAGCAAGAACCAAAGGAGGAATGATTGTAGACGTATTTGGAATAGAGGCTTTCCTACCTGGTTCACAAATTGATGTAAAACCTATTAGAGATTACGATCAATATGTAAATAAGACTATGGAATTTAAGGTGGTTAAAATTAACCAGGAATTCAAAAACGTAGTTGTTTCGCATAAAGCACTTATCGAAGCTGATATTGAAGAGCAGAAGAAAGAAATTATAAGTCAACTTGAAAAAGGTCAAGTACTTGAAGGTGTTGTTAAGAATGTAACTTCTTACGGTGTCTTTGTTGATCTTGGAGGTGTTGATGGATTAATTCATATCACAGATTTATCTTGGTCTAGAATTAATCATCCTAATGAAATTGTTGAACTTGATCAAAAATTAAATGTTGTAATTCTTGATTTTGATGAAGGTAAAACACGTATTCAATTAGGTCTTAAGCAATTGAGTAAGCATCCATGGGAAGCACTTAGTGAAGACATCAAAATTGGAGATAAGGTTAAAGGTAAAGTTGTCGTAATTGCTGATTACGGTGCCTTTATTGAAGTAGAAGAAGGTGTAGAAGGATTAATTCACGTAAGTGAAATGTCTTGGAGTACACACTTAAGAAGTGCTCAGGACTTTGTAAAAGTTGGTGATGAAGTAGAAGCTGTAGTACTTACTCTTGATCGTGAAGATCGTAAGATGAGTTTAGGTATCAAACAACTTACTCCAGATCCTTGGACTGATATCACTGCTAAGTATCCTGTTGGATCACGTCATAGTGGTGTAGTACGTAACTTTACAAATTTTGGTGTTTTTGTTGAACTTGAAGAAGGTATTGATGGCCTTATCTATATTTCTGATTTATCTTGGACAAAGAAAATTAAACATCCTTCAGAATTCTGTAAAGTAGGAGACACTCTGGAAGTTGTAGTTCTTGAATTGGATGTTGATGGACGTAAATTAAGTTTAGGTCACAAACAAACAGAAGAGAATCCTTGGGATAAATATGAGACAGAGTTTGCTGTTGGAACAAAACATACAGCAAGCATTGGAGAAATCGTTGATAAAGGAGCAACTATTGATTTCAATGGTGATATAACCGCTTTTGTACCTGGACGTCATCTTGAGAAAGAAGATGGTAGTAAATTAGGAAAAGGTGAAGAAGCTGAATTCCAGATCATCGAATTTAATAAAGATTTCAAACGTGTTGTAGCTTCACATATGGTAATCCATAAAGAAGAAGAAGCTAAGATTGTTAAGAATGCCGCTCGTAAAGCCGCTGCACAAGCAGAAGAAGCAAAACCTACTTTAGGAGATGCTAATGAAAAACTTGCAGCACTTAAGAAGAAAATGGAATCAGGGAAATAATCTCCCCATTATAAATTGAAAAAGCGCTTCCATATTGGAAGCGCTTTTTTTATGCGATAATTATTTGCTTTAAC
>CAZPTJ010000276.1:0-4402 GCA_964589085.1 uncultured Flavobacteriaceae bacterium
TCAAAAATTCAATATCGAATATTTACCTTTTTACGAAAGTGCCATTTTAAAATTGCTACACTCCTAAGGCCTATAACCTTAATCACCAATAGTATCATTCTCTTAAAAATCAAATACTTAAGTGTGAAATCTTACAAAATAATAATCCTAGTTTTGGGTGGATGCAACACGATTCCCTATACTTAATATCTAAGTATTCTGTATTACTTTTTTATATCGTTTCAATTCTTGAGTAACCCGAGGCGCAAGTATAAAAAGGCCGATCATATTGGGAACAAGCATTGCAAAAATCATAGCGTCACTAAACCCTACTACTGCTCCCAAACTGGCGGCACCTCCTATGACTACAAAAACACAAAATATAGTTTTATAGAGATATTCTGCTCGCTTACTACGCCCAAAAAGATACGACCAGGCCTGATATCCATAATAGGACCAGGAAATCATAGAGGAAAAAGCAAAAAGAATAACTGCAAAGGATAACAGATATGGAAACCATGATATCCCACTTTCCAAGGCGGAGGCTGTAAGTAAAACACCTTGTTCATCATTGAGCTGTGCGCCTACCACCAGTTGATTAGTAATAATCAGAGCTAAAGCTGTCATGGTACAAACAACTACAGTATCAATAAAGGGCTCTAATAGAGCAACCAAACCTTCACTGGCTGCATATTTTGTTTTTACCGCACTATGCGCAATTGACGATGATCCAATACCGGCCTCATTAGAAAACGCAGCGCGTTTAAATCCTTGTATCAATACCCCTATGAATCCTCCGGTAACTCCGGTAGGGCTAAAAGCACCATTCCAAATACTGACGAATGCATCAGGAATTGCTTTATAATTGATACCGATCACAATTAAAACAGCAAGCACATACATCACTACCATAGCCGGAACAATTTTGTCGGTAACCTTAGCAATTTTTTTAATCCCACCGATAATAACCAAACCTACCAGTATCGCCATGATCAATCCAAACAACCAACCTTTTCCATAAAACAAACTCTGTTCTGCTCCGGTTACATGTTCAAAAAGTTTAAAAGCCTGATTGACTTGAAACATGTTTCCTCCACCAAAAGAACCTCCTATACACATCAAAACAAACACAATAGCAAGTACTTTTCCTAGCCTTCCCAGTCCCTTAGACTTTAAACCTTTGCTGAGATAATACATAGGGCCACCATATACAGTTCCGGAAGCATCTATCTCGCGATAGGAAACTCCTAGAGTACATTCAACAAACTTGGAGGACATTCCTAAAAGCCCGATTAAAATCATCCAAAAGGTTGCTCCAGGACCACCTATAGATAAGGCTATAGCCACACCTGCTATATTTCCCAAACCTACCGTAGCCGATAAGGCAGCAGTTAATGCCTGAAAGTGACTCACTTCACCATCCACGCCTTCTTTACGGATGGTTTCACTAACATCTTCTTCAACAACAGGCAAGAGTTCGCCTTCTTTTTCGGCGGCATCATAAGTACCTCGTACCACCTGTATAGCAGTCCAAAAACCACGAATATTTATAAACTTAAAATAAATGGTGAAATAAGAGGCTCCCACAATAAGAACGATGAGTACCCAGGGAATACCTATCGTATCTGTTATGGGGATTTGTGCGAGTATCGCATCTACAAACCAACTTGTAGCCTGATCAAAGTTTTCATTAATGCGCTGGTCGAGCGAAACTTCCTGTTGAAGAAAAAGAGTCATTTGTTCGTTTTTTGATAAGAACAAATGTGTTTGATACCTAGGAATTACAAAAGGTTAAGTACTATTCAAAAATACTAATAGGACTACTTAAGTAGTACTTATGAAGAAGGAGTAATAGTCGTATGTTTCAGGATATCATTGGCTTTCGCGAAAGCAATTAATTGTTCCTTACCTCCTGTCCCGCTAATATTAAGCATCTTTTTAATCTGATAAATATGTGCCTGTAATCCATCTAACGAAATATGCATGGCAGCTGCAATATCTCCATAAGACATAGTGTCTCCATAGGAGCCAATATTAGCCAAAACCTCTTTCTGACGTTCTGAAAGTTGAATTTCTGAAGCGGTCCGTAATTCCTCCAGTTCTTTTTTAAAGCTTTTAATAGTATCCAGATGGCTTTCATTAGTCAATTGTAATTGCTCCTGAGCTGTACGTAGATTTTGATTCTCATCTGCAAGACGTTCCGCAAGGGTTTGTTGTTGTTCTTTTTCAGAAAGAAACTTCCAGCTGTAAAGCAGAATAGAAAACAATAAAATAAACAGAAATTTAAAAGAAATAGAGGTAAATGCTCCTATACTCTCCCAGATTGCAGGATTAATATATCCTTCAACCATTGCCTCTGGAATAATGCGATGTGTCACAGCAATAACAATCAGAATAAATAAGGCAATCACCGGTAAAATCATAAAGCGCATGCTACGATTTGCAAATGCTTTATGAAGCTCATTTAATAAAGCCAAAGCAACCACTAACGAGATTGGGATATCAATAAGCCAAATAAAACGATTACTGATTGTTGTATTATTAGATGACGCTACTATAAAGACAAAAGCAATCATAAGCAGTATCCCGGAAAAAACAATAAAACATTCCCGTTCATTAAAGCGCTCCACCAATCGTACTACGAGACTACGTTTTTTATTATGCTCTATCGACGGAAGAGAAAGGAGTATAAACAAGGAGTTAAGTAAGGATACGAGTACACCAATATAGATGACAAAACGATCTGTAGGTGAAATATGATATATAGAAACAGTCACCATATTGAAAAGCGCACCAAAACCCCAAATAAATATGGCCCAACCAAACCATCGAATCCCATTTATAGCACTTGCTGAAGTACCTCGTTGTAATTCCCTAAAAAAAATACGTTGAATAACCACTGCCGTAATAAGGCAGACAATGGCAGTTACGGCGTATACTGTGGTTGCTATCATTTTTTACTAATATAATGAATGTAATAAAATGTTAAATATGCTTTCTAAAAAGATCTTGAGGCAACATATAATAAGTAGTATAACATTCACTAAACAATAAGAAAACTACTAGAAAAAAAGAAATCCAAAGGTTGAATTCAACCTTTGGATTGTTGCATCTGGATTTTTAGAAATTCACATCACCCCGATAGACACATAAATAAGAGATGACTAAAATCAATATTTTCGCTATTAATTGTTATTGTCTACTTACTTGTACTTTTTTAACCACAATATTTCCATCCTCCATTAATAAATTTACTAAGTACAGTCCTCTTCTTATATTACTTATATCTATAGTAAAGCTATCATTGTTTAATGATTGAGATAAAATTTTCTCTCCCTGAAGACTTCGTATTTCAACAGATTGGATTTTTTGATTAGTAACACTCTTTAGATTCAATAAATCTCTTGCCGGATTAGGATAGATATCAACTGTCTTTTTATTTGATATCCCCTTGGCATTCTTAGTAAAAGAAGTATCTCCTAAATCTACATCATCTGCTACAATAAAAATTCCACCACCACCGGGACCATCTGATCCGCCATCGGAAACGGAAACACCAATTGCATCACCAATATTAACACCGCAGCTGCTAGCAGTTACACTAATTGAATAGTTTCCAGCAGTACTAGGAGATCGAACAAGTACTCCCGTCCCATTAGTTCCACTAAAAACAGTCCACGGACTAGGGGCGAACCAATTAAAATCTGATATCCCAATAAAATTACTACTATATTCAATTAAATTATTCGGATCTGTTTGAGCAGGTCCTAAAATATTAATTTCCTGAGTCCCGTAGGTAATAAATTGTGTACGAAAGTTACTTTCCAAATCACATTCATTGATAGGGTTTGCCCTAACACGTATCCTTCCACTTCCTCTTCCAGATGGAGGTGCTGTGACCGTAACTGTTCTTGAAGATGTAGTAACTGAGGTTGACGAAGAATTGTTTAGTCTAAATCCATTTGCAACTTCGAAAGTATAGGTTGCTGCACCAGGCACCTCAGAAGCAATATAAGTAGTAGTACTATTATTACATAAAAAATTTGTACCTGATAAAGAGGGAGTAGCGAGAGGATTTCCTCCAACAGATACAGTAAAAGATGCAAAATCAAACGAATTATCACATATTGTAGTAGCTACTATAAATGCCATACCAGGTGTAGATCCAAGATTTGTAGATATTGATGAGCTAAAAAATGTTCTTATTATGCCATTGGGAAGGGTAACTTGCCAATTTGCAACCGGATTACATTGAACTAAAGGTTGTGAAGATCCTGAACCAAACGGAATAAATGGACGCACAGACCCAGGACTGAAAGAAAAATTTGCTGTGGTATTACAAGCGACGTTGCTTGGTCCAAAAATTAAACTGGGAGTTTGAGCAAAAGCTTTACTAAAAGGAAAAAGAAAAACTAATAATAAT
>CAZPTJ010000277.1:0-4389 GCA_964589085.1 uncultured Flavobacteriaceae bacterium
TTTAGTTAAACAACTATTTTTATAGTTATATAACGATGTTTTTAGTTTTTATTGCTTTATAAAGACATAAGATGCTTAGAGAATAGGGAAGAGATTATATCCCATTTTAATTTAACTGAGTGAAAATAAATATGGGACGACCCCTACGGCATCCCTACAAGATATTGGCAGCTAAAAATTTATTTATTTAGAAGTAAAAAATATCGGAAATAGAATCAGTCAAGGATAAAATTGTACAACCTTATCCTTAACTGAATAATTGTAATATCCACGATGTTAAAAGATTACATCATTACATTAACGCACTTGAATTCTTTTAGAGAATATGTAAAGTATTAATGAATGGATTCAATATAGTCAATATGAGATTTACAATTAAGATACTATAACTAGTTGTTACATAAAGGAGCGTCTCCTGCTGCACAAGTTTGGTTACAACGCACAAAACAACCAGAACTTAAGCATAAACCATATGGCACATTAAATTCCAAACCTCCATTAATTTCTTTTTGGTCTTCTTTACTTAAAGTGTTCCCAAAGCTCAATAATTTTTTCATAATTACATGTTTTAAAATAAATTTTGTCTACTCTTTTTTATGGATTTTCAACATCCTCCTTGAGCAACAATACTATAATAAAACCGATGCTTTTAAAATCTTCTTAACCCATAATTTATAAATTCCGATCCTATAATTTATAAATTGTAGAATATGATTTTTGATTTAAATATCTAATTATTAGATTGTAATAATAATTGTTGGGGAAGCTTGTCGAGCTATTTAAAAATCAGTGGAGGTATGTGCTATATTTACTTTAAATAATTTAATACATATCAATATGAAAATTTTAAGTTTGAAAATGACTAAAGGGGTTAGTCTACTTACAAGAACACAACTAATGGGTATTACAGCGAGTATCGATCTAGATTGCGAAGATCCTAATATCCCAATACAAATAAGAAATACACTTTGTTATGATCCCGATCATGAATGTATAACTGAAAATGCAGAGGAAGTTTAAAACTGTGTTTTATATATTTTTTGATTCTTTTTTGAAAATCAATCTATCAATAAAGTAGGTATAAAACCTTCACAGATTGTGTTTCATTATAATAATGTGATAAAAACAGCATTCATTATTATGATGCTGTTTTTTTTAATGTACGAATAAATTGACTAGGATATACTTGAGTTACTTTTTTAAAATTTCGATTTAATGCTTCCGCACTTTTATAGCCTGCTTCATTGGCTATAGCCTTGATTGTATAATTTCGAAAATTACGATCAGTTTGAAGTCGATCAATAACATATGTAACTCTTAAGTCGTTTGTATAATCTACAAATGATTTACCTAGGTGCTCATTTACAAATCTTGATAGATATGTGGTATTTGTTTTTATTTTTTTTGCGGCCGTGTTTATATTGAAACTATTTTTTAAAAACTCTTTGTCTTCTTCTAGCAAAAGAAGGTGTTTCATGATTTTATGAGCATTTTCTTCAGATAGGCTATTCTCATTTTCAAGAATTCTCTCCTTTGTTATATTCTTAAAGGAGGAAACCTTTTTTCTATCAAATTCTTCAATGAGACGTTGTAACTTAAGTTTTGATTTCTTTTTGTGATTATAGTATTTTAGAATTACGAACAAACAGACTATTAAAAAGAGTGTAGCAAAAAATTGAAGCTTATAGTTCTTTGTTTGTAATTCGCTATTTTGTTTTAAGTAATTTTCAATTTCCTTATTTTCACTATCTAACATATTGTATGTTAGTGCATCTCGAAGTGTGCTGTCTTTTGAATCTCTAAATTTGGTATAGGATTCATTTCGTTTATCGGCATAATGGAATGCTTGATCATAATCTCCCAGATTTTTATAAATCTTGAATAAATAATAGTCTTTTTTATAAATAAAAGTGAGCAGTTTATATTTTTTTAAACTCTCATCATCAATTACGTTTAAGCTTTGCAGTGCTTTTTGATAATCCTTTTTAAAATAGTAACATTCCGCAATTCTAAATTTTAATTGGAATTCTGTTTTATGGTAGGCATTCAGTGCTGCCAGTTTTACGGTTTGTTGAAATACATATAAACTGCTATCATATAGTTTTTTGGAGAAGTAAATTTCACCACGCATATTCGAGGCAAAGAGCTTCTTACGGGGGCTTTTAATATTAAATTTATTTAAAAAATCTATGTTCCGCTTATTATAATATTGCGCAGAATCTAAAAATGCTTTATTTACAATTGTATCTTGAGCATAATAGTTTTTAGCCCTTGCCGTGGTATTTGACAATGTTTTTAAAGTAAAATCAATATAATCTTGCTCGGATAACTCATTTTCAGCATTTCCTATTAATTCTAGAGCATTTTTCCCATAAGTATAAGACTTAAGATAAAGTCCTGATAAGGAGTAATAACTGCCTAAGAGCATATCAAAACGTATGGTCATTCGTTTATTGTCGAGGTTTTTTGCCAGTTGTTTGCCTTCTGTAATTAATGGAATTACCTCTTCTAATTCTTGTGCGTGTAATAGACGCGATACTTGATTTGCAAGAAAATACATTGTTTCTTCTTTTTGAAGTAAGGGCAGTTTTATTTTTTGAATTTCTATGGAGGCTTGTTCAAAAAGAGAATCGGCTGTTTTGTAACCTTTTTCTAAAGCTATTAAATATGCCATAGAACTATAACCAAAAGCTTTTTGATTGGTTTTATCAGATCGAATTAAAAAATTGCAATAGTTTTTTGCAGAATCTTTTGCAATTAGTTTCTTGGTTTGATATACATTATGATAATCTATTGATTGTCCATTTACTATTGTATAAGAAAATAGAAATATAAAGACAAAATAATTTTTTAATATAGACGGCATAATAAATTGATAATCAGTATTTAAAAATATTTATTTATCCAAATAAATATTTTATGTAGTGCATACATGTTAGCTAAGATACTGGACTAAATATTAAAACTGAATTTATATTTTGATATTGTGATTCATCTAAACTAGGTATCTTCGTAGTCTCAAAATAAGACCATGAATTACGCTTCAACGATACTTGATACCATAGGAAATACTCCTCTTGTAAAACTTAATGCACTTACGGCAGATCTTCCTTGTCTGGTGCTTGCTAAATATGAGACTTTTAATCCAGGCAATTCTGTAAAGGATCGAATGGCCTTAAAAATGATTGAGGATGCAGAGGCTGACGGTCGTTTGCAACCCGGAGGAACTATCATTGAAGGCACTTCTGGAAATACAGGTATGGGTTTGGCACTGGCAGCTATAATCAAGGGATATCAAATGGTGTGTGTGATCTCTGATAAGCAGTCTAAAGAAAAGATGGATATTCTACGCGCTGTAGGTAGCGAAGTGATTGTTTGCCCTACGAATGTAGAACCTGATGATCCACGATCCTACTATAGTACATCAAAGCGCCTGGCAGAGGAAACTCCTAATAGCTGGTATGTTAATCAATATGATAATCCTAGTAATGCTAAGGCACATTATGAAAGTACAGGCCCTGAAATTTGGGAACAGACTGCAGGAAAAGTGACTCATTTTGTGGTAGGAGTAGGAACTGGAGGTACGGTAAGTGGTGTGGGAAAATATCTTAAAGAACAAAACCCTAATGTGAAGATTTGGGGAGTTGATACCTATGGATCTGTATTTAAAAAATATCATGAAACGGGTATTTTTGATGAAAATGAAATTTACCCTTATATCACCGAAGGAATAGGGGAGGACATCCTTCCTAAAAATGTTGATTTTTCTCTTATTGATGGTTTTACTAAAGTAACCGATAAAGATGCCGCGATCTATACACGCAGACTTGCTAAAGAAGAAGGCATGTTTTTAGGGAATTCTGCTGGATCTGCGATTAAAGGCCTGTTACAATTAAAAGAACATTTTGGACCAGATGATGTGGTCGTTGTTTTATTTCATGATCACGGAAGTCGTTATGTAGGGAAGATGTTTAATGATGAATGGATGCGCGAACGTGGCTTCTTAGATGAGGAAGTTACCGTAGCAGAAGACTTGATCAAAAATCATATAGATAAGCCGCTTATTACCGTTAGAACGGAGGAGTTGGTTTCTCATGCCATTGATCATATGCGTACGTATAAAATCTCTCAAATCCCCGTAGAAGATCATACAGGTTTTATAGGAAGCGTCGAAGAAGCAGATCTGTTTAGAGCTTATATGGAAGATCAGGATATTGCAGATACACCTATTAAGGAAGTGATGGGAGCACCATATCCCTTAGTCAATCGTAAGGCACCTATTGACGAAGTGTCTAAACTCATTACCAAAGAAAACAATGCAGTACTGGTTGATTTAGGAAATGGAAAACATCATATTATTACCAAACACGATATTATCAGTGCGATATA
>CAZPTJ010000278.1:0-1963 GCA_964589085.1 uncultured Flavobacteriaceae bacterium
ATCTAAAAAGGATTTTTTGTTTCTCAGTATCTTTGTAATGTGAATAAACAAATCAAAGTTCAGGACTTAGGTCACAAAGATTATAAAGAAACCTGGGATTATCAGGAGCAGCTTTTTAAGGCCATTATAGATCAGAAAATTAAAAATAGAAGGGAGGAGGCAAACCTTGCCACTTCTAACCATTTCTTATTTGTAGAACACCCTCACGTATTCACTTTAGGCAAAAGTGGTGATTATGAAAACTTATTGGTAAGCGAATTAGAGCTGTCCAAAAAAAATGCCCAGTTCTATAAAATTAACAGAGGAGGAGATATTACGTATCACGGTCCTGGTCAAATCGTAGGATACCCTATTCTAGATCTTGAGAATTTCTTTACCGATATACATAAGTATCTGCGATTACTGGAGGAAATGGTTATTCTGACACTTGCAGAATATGGTTTGAAAGCCGAACGATCTCCGGGAGAAACGGGAGTATGGTTTGATGTTGGAACACCATTTGCCCGTAAGATTTGTGCAATGGGTGTGCGTGCAAGCAGATGGGTGACTATGCATGGCTTTGCACTAAATATAAATACAGATTTGGGTTATTTTGATCTGATGATCCCTTGTGGAATTAAAGATAAAGCGGTAACCTCCTTGAATGTAGAGCTTGGAAAAGCGCAGGTAAATACAGAAGAGGTAAAGGACAAATTGTTAAAGCATTTTTCAGCACTTTTTGAAGCTCAGCTTAATTGACCTTATAGATAAGAATGGTATCCGTATCTCCTAAAACGGCAAAACCTAAACTCTTGTTGCGCTCCAAATATCCTATAGATGCAGATGATAATCCATAGACAGGTGTATTTTCCAGTTTTTCCCCTTTGTCATTGTAAATAAATACTGCTCTGGATTCTGTATTTGTTATTGTAGTGTAGATTGTACGTCCTACTTTATGATTGCGGGGTGCCGTATAGGTGCCATAGTCTAGTGTAATAGCCTTTCCTTTAATAAAAAGTTCATTTTCATTCAAGGCCGTATTAGATATACCGTCATTAGAAAAAGCAGTTGCAGAAGAATATGATGTGGGTTTTTTAATTACACTGCCTTTTTCAGAGATACTTACTTTAGAACCATTGATGTCATAAATTCCAAACGCCTGAGCTCCCTCTTTAAAAAAAGGAGTATCTCCAAAATCAATATGATCTTTCACGCTTATCCGTGAGGATCCTGTTCTACTTAAGATGTTAAGTTTTCCATTGTTTTCAGCAATTAGGATATAATCTTTATTCCCAAGCCTGATATGTTGTGGAGGATAAACGACTGTAGACTCACTTTGATCAAAAGTAAAACCTGATACGTTTTTGGCATTTTTGTCATACATAGAAATACGATCTCCTTGTGTTATCACAAATCTATAGTTACGATTGTTTTCATAATCAAAAATGGCAACTGGCTGCGAGAGCTCTTGTTCAAATTCTATAGGAAAAGGGGCAACGTGATTACCATTACGATCCAAGATGTAGAAACCCTTTTGGGTGTTGAATGCGAGCTGTAGGCGACCATTACGGTATAGATCAACTTGCTTGATTTCCCCTAATATTGGACTGTCTAACTCCTTACTCCATAAAATCCGACCCGAATTGCTAATTAGGTAAAGTTTGTTATTCATATCCTGAACTACAATGTCCATTCCTTTAGTACGATGATTTTTGACGAGTTGTGGCCCTTTGATAATATCGGAATCCAATTTTATACTTGCAATTTGCGCAACGGTCCCTTCCTGATTAACCGCCTCATTTTTACTTATAATGCTATGCACATGCATAAAATCACGCTCCTGTATGAATTGTAGAATTCCGTATGGGAAGTTTTCCAGATTTACATCTTCTATGATCTTTGAGGAGGAAGATCCGCTCCAATGAGCAAAACGTTTTTCATTAAGATTTTCAATGATATTCAAACTGGAGGCGCTACTTAACTG
>CAZPTJ010000278.1:2063-4387 GCA_964589085.1 uncultured Flavobacteriaceae bacterium
AATACGCCAGTCTTCTGGAATCATATCTTGTGATAAAGCCAGATTGCGTTTGTAAATTGTCCAATTGTCATAGGTGAGTGATGTAATGCTTTTTGCTGAAACTGGAGCAATTTCTGCAATTCTATTGGGGATAGGTTTTGTGTCTTTAAAAATAGAAAGTCGTTGATCCGTAGAATCCTGAACAAGTACGATACCATCAAACTGTAAATCCTTTTGTTTTGTAACAAGATCAAGGCTCGCCCAAGAGAAAGAATTATTCAAGACATTTATTGAATGATTAGGGAAGAGCACATCCCATAAATCTTTTCCTTCCCGTCCATTAATAAGAATGTTGGATGTGGTATTTCCAACCTGATATGCTTTTTCCAATGCTGGAGTGAGGGTGGTTGAGGATTTGTTTTTACGAGTAGCGTTTTCCAGAAGTAAAGATGAAGTACTCATCATAAATATATCATCCTTTTCCAGCATATAATATGTATCCTGATCTGCTACAATTTTGATGATGGTGCCTCCAGTTATTTGAGAAGAAGAGGTTTGAACCTTAGTCGAGTCAATACGTCTTAAACCTGGTCGTGTCTTAGTGATAAGTGTTAGTTCATAATCGTTTTTACCAATAGGACTAAAGCACAGTAAAGTCTCTTCTTTTAAATCAAGATAACGAGATAAATGACTATAATTGCTTAAGGATTCATATAAAGGGGTCTTTTCAAAAAGTGCAATAAAGTCATTATTCCGCAAGACCGAAACCATACTTGAATAATCAGTTGTCTTTATAATTACAGCTGTCTTACGAGGGATGTGTTCAATAAGATCAGAAGTCGTAGTCGTAGTTTCTTGACAAGAAATAAGGAACACAAACACATAAAGAAAAAAACAGGCCCGCATATATACTCGCTTTGTTCAAAAATAGCAACTACAAACGAGCAAGTTTGAAAAAATAGAAGGAGTTATTGACGAGGTTTTTAACAACCATAATGAGGTATCAGTCTTTTTTAGACAATAAAATGGTATCGTTAATCACCAAAATCCAGAGCATATTGTTCAGGAAGTAGTCTAAAGCTTTTTCGATGATATTTGGTAATGCCATGTTCTCGTATCGCTTCACGATGCTCGAGGGTAGGATATCCTTTGTTTTTTGCCCAGTTATACATGGGAAATTCCTCGTGGATTTTTTCCATATAAGCATCTCGCGCCGTTTTGGCCAATACAGAAGCAGCAGCTATAGATAGATATTTACCATCACCTTTGATAATACAGGAGTGAGGAATATCCTTATATGGTTTAAATTTATTTCCATCCACAAGGATATGTTGAAGTGTTATACGCTTTCGCGAAAGCATAATCTGATCAATACTGCGTTGCATTCCCAAAATAGAAGCATTTAAAATATTGATCTTGTCAATTTCATCCATCATCACATGAGTTATACCAAAAGCAATAGCCTCTTTTTCAATAAGGGGTCTCAATTTTTTGCGCTGTATTTCTGTAAGCTTTTTGGAATCATTTAAAGTTTTATTAATAAAATGATCTGGTAAAATGACTGCTGCAGCGGTAACTGGGCCAGCAAGACAGCCGCGTCCTGCCTCATCAGTGCCGCATTCGGTAAGATCGGTATGAAGTTTGAGCTTTAACAACGTTTTACAAAAGTAATGAAGCGCAATGTGCGTAAAAAAATTAACTTTGGCTGATTAATTTATGTTGATGCGACAACTCCTGTTTTGTTTTTGTTTCTTGATAGTAAGTATTGGATACACTCAAGTCCCGACATTGAGTAGGACTAACCCTCGAGGAGGGCAAGGAAATCAATCCAATTTTAATGGAAACAAAATTGCAGATTTCAAACGTCCGCCTATTGAAGATTATAAGGTCATTTCCATAACAAGAGATACGACTACAGTTGATACTTCACTTACCATTGCAAAAGAGTATAAACTCAATTATTTAAGGAAGGACCGTTACGGATTATTACCTTTTGCAAATACCGGACAGACCAATAATACATTGATATACGATTTTGATACCTATAAAGGAACACTGCCGCGCAGTATGGCGCAAGCACGTCATTTCAATTATTCAGAATATCAGGATATCAAATATTACCATGTACCCACGCCCGTTACAGATTTATATTTTAGAAGTGCATTCGAACAAGGACAGCAATTAGACGCTTTCTTTACTATTAATACTAGTCCGAGACTTAATTTCTCTGTCGCTTATAAAGGATTGCGAAGTTTAGGAAAATATCAAAACGCCTTAACAAGCACAGGGAATTTTAGATCAACCCTTAATTATAGAACAAAAAATAATAAATACCATTTTAAAGG
>CAZPTJ010000279.1:0-4378 GCA_964589085.1 uncultured Flavobacteriaceae bacterium
CGAAGGCTTTTAAAGCTTAATTCAACGTAATTTATAATTATTAATTATTTGCAGCCTTGATCAGATTTAGAGCAGATCCCGCTTTATACCAATCAATCTGGCTTTCATTATACGTATGATTTGCAACAATAATATCTTTACTTCCATCTTCATGTACCGCCTCGATAGTCAAGGGTTTACCTGCTGCAAAGGCATCTAAATCCAAAAAATTAAAGGTATCATTTTCCTGGATCAAATCATAATCACTTTCATTGGCAAATGTTAATCCTAACATTCCCTGTTTTTTCAGATTCGTTTCGTGGATACGCGCAAAAGATTTTACTAATACAGCAACCACTCCAAGATGACGGGGTTCCATAGCCGCATGCTCTCTAGACGATCCTTCTCCATAATTATGATCCCCTACCACAATCGTAGGAATCCCATTGGCTTTATATTCTCTTTGGGTGTCCGGTACACCACCGTATTCTCCAGTCAATTGACTTTTCACAAAATTAGTTTTCTTGCCAAAAGCATTAACAGCACCGATCAGACAGTTATTAGAGATATTATCTAGATGCCCTCGATAACGTAACCAGGGTCCTGCCATAGAAATATGATCTGTAGTACACTTCCCGAAGGCTTTAATCAGTAGTTTGGCACCTTCAATTTTGTCACCAATAGGTGTAAATGGTGTTAATAGTTCTAAACGTTCCGAATTTGGATCAACTTTAACAACAATCTGACTTCCATCTTCTTCCGGAGCAATATATCCTGCATCTTCCACCTCAAATCCTTTAGGAGGTAATTCCCATCCTGTAGGCTCATCTAGTTTTACTTCCTGTCCATTCTCATTCAATAAGGTATCCGTAATCGGATTAAAATCCAATCGCCCGGCTATAGCTACAGCCGCTACCATTTCTGGTGAGGCTACAAAGGCATGCGTATTCGGATTTCCATCGGCACGCTTTGCAAAGTTTCTATTGAAGGAATGCACAATACTATTCTTAGGTGCATTTTTAGGATCTTCATAACGTCCCCATTGTCCAATACATGGACCACAGGCATTTGTAAATATTTTGGCGTCCAGCTTTTCAAAGACATCTAGAATCCCATCCCGTTCTGCAGTGTATCGCACTTGTTCTGATCCTGGATTGATTCCAAATTCAGCCTTTGTTTTTAATCCTTTATCTAGTGCTTGCTGAGCTACAGACGACGCTCGTGATAAATCTTCATACGAAGAGTTCGTACACGACCCAATCAATCCCCACTCTACCTGCAACGGCCAATCATTAGCTTGTGCCTTTTCGGTCATCGTTCCAACCTCAGTTGCTAAATCTGGCGTAAATGGTCCATTTAAATGCGGCATTAAAGTAGATAAATCAATATCAATTATCTGATCAAAATATAGTTCAGGATTTGCATATACTTCCGGATCACCAGTAAGGTGTTCTTTTACTTCATTGGCTGCATCAGCTACATCAGCACGTTCGGTAGCACGTAAATAACGTTCCATCGATTCGTCATAACCAAAGGTTGATGTCGTTGCTCCGATCTCAGCACCCATATTACAGATGGTTCCTTTACCTGTACAAGACATTCCGGTAGCTCCCGGACCAAAATATTCTACGATAGCTCCTGTTCCTCCTTTTACGGTAAGAATCTCGGCTACTTTTAAAATCACATCTTTTGGTGCCGTCCAACCACTTAATGTTCCTGTTAAACGCACTCCGATTAATTTAGGGAATTTCAATTCCCAGGGCATTCCCGCCATAACATCTACTGCATCTGCTCCACCTACACCTATCGCTACCATGCCCAATCCACCAGCATTTACTGTATGCGAATCAGTACCGATCATCATTCCTCCAGGAAATGCATAATTTTCTAATACCACCTGATGAATAATTCCAGCGCCAGGCTTCCAAAAACCAATACCATATTTATCAGATACCGTTTCTAAAAAGTTAAAAACCTCATTACTTATATTTAAAGCATTTTGTAAATCTTTATCAGCTCCTACTTTGGCCTGGATCAAGTGATCACAGTGTACTGTTGTAGGTACCGCTACTTTTGATTTTCCAGCCTGCATAAATTGCAACAACGCCATTTGTGCAGTGGCATCTTGACAAGCAATACGATCAGGAGCAAAATCAACATAATTCTTACCTCTTACAAAAGGGGTATCTGAAGTTCCATCCCAAAGATGAGAATACAATATTTTTTCTGCTAACGTAAGGGGCTTTCCAGTAAGTTTACGGGCAGCTTCCACACGTGCTCCCATGTTACTGTAAACCTCTTTGATCATATCAATATCAAATGCCATTATATACTGTTTTATTGGTTATTTCTAAAGATTGCTAATTTAAGACAAATCGGTCAAAATGTTAAAACATTAAGCTACTTCTAACATTTTAGTTGAAACATTTGTCGTACACATGAACTAAAGCAAACAGGAAATCCAAAAAAATACCCCCAGAGATGTTTGTATCCCTGAGGGTATTATAATCTAAAAAAAAATATGTTCTGGGTTTTCTTATACCCTAGGCATTCATAATGAATGTTTTTTGACTCAAAAAATTAATTGAATTTCTAAGAACTTTTATGGCTCAACGTCTTTCCAGCTAAAATTAGTAATAATCCCAAGTGTGTTATTAAAGTCACCCAGGTTACATTATTAGCTCCACTCATATCCTTAAATCCGGCTGGACCCCATACCATGATGATAGCGACTAACATAATAACAGTGAGTACAGCATACGCCTGAAATAATTTTTTCCCAAAAACTACGAGAAGACCAGCACCCAGTTCTGTAATTGCCAAAATAATGGTCAATATCGTTGCAACCGTTCCTTCTACTCCAAAGACACTACCTACAAAACCTGTCGCTCCATCAAGACCTGGACCGCCAAAAAAGCCGGGAATAAATTTTTCGAGACCGCCCCAGATGAAGATAAGGCCTATTCCAATTCTGATTAGTAAATTTCCGTTACTCATAATACTTGTTTTTAATGGTTATTTATATTAAATATAACAAATCTCATAACAACCAGCAATTCAATAACATACACACCATAAGAAGTGATCATCCATTTGAAATCATTATGCACATAATTTTTTGCTATAAATTCAGTAAGCCCACCCAATAAATTCTCGACTACACTCATCATTTTTCATAGAAAACTCTTATTTTTCCGAAATCCCATGTGTGGTTCAAACTTGAATATTAATTATGGATAAATACCTTGTACATCATCAGGATACAGCGATCTCTTTAAGCCTGGATGATCTCAATCAATTGGATATACTATCGCGTTCTTCTGACGATTTTCACGCTTTATACAAAAACAAAAGTTTTGATATAAGCATTGTCAATACCGATTTTCCTAATAAAACCTGTACCCTTTCGGTAAACGGAACACGATATACCCTAAACATTTCAGATCATTACGATCAGATGGTAGAACGTATGGGACTTCTTGCTGTTCCCGAAGAACGTGTGGACACCATTACGGCTCCGATCCCAGGACTTATTATAGATATTAATGTTGCTGTTGGAGATACCGTTGCAGAAGGAGATCCTTTGCTCGTATTATCCGCCATGAAAATGGAAAACATCATCACAGCACCAAATGATGGTACCATTGCTTCCATTGATATGGATCTCAATGAAGCCGTAGAAAAAGGAAAAGTACTTATCACCTTTGAATAATGAATACTGAATCTCGAATAATGAATGTCGAATTTTGGTATTCGAGTGATGCGACCTCTGGGAGCATTGTATCGAGAATACCCAATCATAAAGAATAATGAAAATTGAATTTCAAATGACGAATGTTGAACGCAGAAAATGGACATTTGAGATTTGAAATCAAAAATAGAAACCACCTATGAAGAAAATATTAATTGCCAATCGTGGTGAAATTGCACTTCGCGTCATGCGCACTGCAAAGCGTATGGGCATACAAACCGTAGCAGTCTATTCTGATGTAGACCGTCAATCGCCTCACGTGGCTTATGCAGATGAAGCGGTATGTATTGGCCCTGCACCTTCGGCGGAGTCCTATCTCGTTATGGATAAGATCATTCAAGCTGCTATAGATACGGGAGCCGATGGTATTCATCCCGGATACGGATTTTTGAGTGAGAATTCCGCTTTCGCGAAAGCAGTCACAGACAAAGGCATTACGTTTATAGGACCAGGCACCCATGCCATCGAAGTGATGGGGAATAAACTAGCGGCCAAAGAAGCCGTTAAAAATTATAACATCCCGATGGTTCCTGGAATTGAGGAAGCCATAACCGATGTCGCACTTGCCAAAAAAATTGCCGGAGAGATCGGCTTTCCTATTTTGATTAAAGCCGCTGCCGGTGGTGGCGGAAAGGGCATGCGTGTCGT
>CAZPTJ010000280.1:0-4353 GCA_964589085.1 uncultured Flavobacteriaceae bacterium
TGACTTAGCGCTTTAACACCTAATTGCAGGCCACTTTCATCAATAAAAAAGTCAGGAGTGTGATGAGGAAACGCTTCTGTATTTCCGGGAGTCATGCCTCCCAAAAAGAAATATACACCAGGAACCTCTTCCTGAAAGAATGAAAAATCCTCCCCGCCAGTCGTAGCTTTTTGTAGATTCACATTTTCCTTTCCAGCTACTTTTTCCAAGGTCGGTACCATTTGAGCCGTGAGCGCAAGATCATTGTATGTAACCCCCGTATTATTAAACCAGTCTATAGTAGCTTCTCCTCCATATGCCTTTGCGATATCTGCAGCCATCTCGGTCATGCGTTGGATAATTTGTAAACGCATATCCGGATCAAGCGTACGCACAGTTCCAATCATTTCTGCACTTTCAGGAATGATATTAAATCGTACACCAGACGTGATTTTTCCAACTGTAATTACCGCAGGTTCATCAATTAATCTCGCTTCACGCGAAATAATACTTTGAAACCCATCAATAATTTTTGCCGAAATATAAATAGGATCAACACCAGACCAGGGCTGGCTACCGTGAGTTTGTTTCCCTTTTACATTAACTACAAAGCGTTCTACAGCTGCCATAGTTCCACCAGGTTTATAACGTATCGTATTTACAGGAGTTCCGGAGTTAATATGCAATCCAAATATAGCATCAACATCGGGGCTTTTTAATACGCCTTCTTTGATCATTAATTTAGCACCACCTTCTTCTCCTGGAGGTGCGCCTTCTTCTGCAGGTTGGAAAATAAATTTTACTGTTCCGTTAATTTTATCTGTGTTTTTGGATAATACTTCGGCTACACCCATCAAGATAGCAGTATGAGTATCGTGTCCACAAGCATGCATCACCCCAGTTTCGGTATTTAAAAAAGTAGTGCGTACCAGTGATTTGAATGCGAGATCATTACGTTCGGTCACCGGTAGTGCATCAATATCGGCACGTAAGGCAACTACTTTTCCAGGATTTTCACCTTTTAAAATACCTACAACACCTGTCTTAGCAACTCCGGTTGTCACTTCCATACCCAAATCATTAAGGTGTTTTGCTATCATTTCAGCAGTTTTAAACTCTCGATTAGAAAGCTCAGGATTTTCGTGAAAATGTCGTCGCCAGTCAATTACTTTTTCTTCTACAGCTGCGATATCCTTATCAAAAGAAGTTTGAGCACATGCAGTTCCGGAAATCATCAGAATCAATAGGGTTTTAATGTATTTCTTCATAGTCTGTTTAATTACATTTCCGCGAAGACGGAAATCTTATAATCGTTCTTTTATTTAATTCTATTTTTTAAATACCATCAATGATGGTCATTGGTAATTTAGAAAGCAATTAACTGATATCCTTCTTCTTGCGATTGAATCAAAATAGTCATTGCAGAAAGAGCAATTTGAGTTAAGGGTAACCTTCTTTCTATACCTATATTTCTTGATCCTGCGGTTTGCCCACATAAAATTACTTCAACGTCCGCTCGATCCAAAGCTTCAAATAGCGCAATATTAGGATTGTCTACCTCAAACTTTTCTTTATACGCTGCATTACTCAATAACCCATAAGCCGCAGGTCCGTGCATTGCCATGCGTACGTGTAGCTGTGATTCTGGGACACCCGCTTTCTCATGCATATTGAGGAAACGTGCTATGGTCTCTACATATGGATTGCGTTTGGCAGGATCTTCAGGAGCTTTGGATACATCAAATACAGCTTTAAATACCAGTGTGGTATCTGTTTTAAAATCAGGATTTGGAATCGCATAGGTTTTTCCAAAATCTTTAATGACGTTACCTTCCTGTTTTATAGACTCCTGAGCTTGGAGTTGATGTACTGTTGAGATAACGGTGATTGTGATAAAAATGAATAAAAAAGAACGCTTCACTTTAGGTATTTGATGGTGAAGATACCGATTATTCCTGTTGTTGAAAAATCAACATAAAAACAGTCGGTAGGTCTTCCATTTGTAATCCTCAGTTTGTACTTTGTGCTTGGCTATGGATTCCAAATTAGAAGTATATATCGAAGGTCTGAATGAAGCACAACGGGCGCCTACCTTGCAGAAGGATGGTCCAATGATTGTGATTGCTGGTGCGGGATCAGGAAAAACAAGGGTACTCACTATGCGTATTGCATATCTGATGAGTTTAGGAATTGATGCTTTTAATATCCTGGCTTTAACCTTTACGAATAAGGCAGCACGCGAAATGAAAAAACGTATTGCTGGAATCGTAGGGAACAGTGAAGCTAAAAATCTGTGGATGGGGACTTTCCATTCTATTTTTGCTAAAATCCTACGTTTTGAAGCCGATAAATTAGGTTTTCCATCCAATTTCACAATCTATGATACTCAAGACTCGCAACGGTTGATTTCAGCAATTATTAAGGAAATGGGATTGGATAAGGACGTTTATAAATATAAACAGATTCAACAACGTATTTCGTCATATAAGAATAGCCTAATTACCGTTAAAGCGTATTTCCAAAATCCAGAATTGGTTGAAGTAGATGCGATGGCTAAACGTCCACGGATGGGCGATATTTATAAAGAATATGTAGATCGTTGTTTTAAAGCAGGAGCTATGGATTTTGATGATTTACTCTTGCGAACCAATGAATTATTGAATCGTTTTCCCGAAGTATTGGCTAAATATCAGAATCGTTTTAAATACATTCTGGTTGATGAGTACCAGGATACTAATCATAGTCAGTATTTGATTGTTAAAGCACTATCCGATCGCTTTCAGAATATTTGTGTTGTAGGTGATGACTCCCAGAGTATCTATGCCTTTCGCGGAGCGAATATTAATAATATCCTGAATTTTCAACGAGATTATGAAGGCGTACAAACGTATCGTCTGGAACAAAATTATCGTAGTACTCAGAATATCGTTAAAGCGGCAAATTCAGTTATTGAAAAGAATAAATCTCGTCTGGACAAAACAGTATGGACAGAAAATGATGCAGGACCACCTATTGTCGTACATCGCTCTCCAACCGATGGAGAAGAAGGGCGTTATGTGGCGAGTAGTATTTTTGAAAATCGCATGAATCACCAATTGCGTAATGGAGATTTTGCCATTCTGTATCGTACCAATGCTCAGTCACGGGCTATGGAGGATGCCTTACGTAAACGTGATATTCCCTATCGTATTTATGGAGGCCTATCATTTTATCAACGGAAAGAAATCAAAGATGTATTAGCCTATTTACGATTGATTATCAATCCTAAAGATGAAGAAGCGTTAAAACGGGTAATTAATTATCCGACAAGAGGTATCGGGAATACCACCGTAGATAAATTGGTTGTAGCGGCCAAACATTATGATCGATCGATATTTGAGATTATGGAGAAGATTGATCAGCTTGGAGCCTCCATGCATATTAATAAGGGAACTCAAACAAAATTGCGAAATTTTGCAACGATGATTCAGAGTTTTCAGGTGCTGAATGAAAGTGGAGATGCTTTTTCTGTTGCAGAAACAGTGACTAAAAAAACTGGACTCGTACAGGAATTAAAAAAAGATGGAACTCCAGAGGGTATTGCGCGTATTGAGAATATAGAAGAGTTGCTTAATGGAGTACGTGACTTTGTAGAAGAACAAAAGCAATTTGATGGAGCTACAGGTGCTTTGACCGAATTTTTGGAGGATGTAGCTTTAGCTACAGATATGGATAAGGAAGTTGGAGATGATGATCGAGTGGCCCTAATGACGATACATTTGGCAAAAGGATTGGAGTTTCCTTATGTTTATATCGTAGGCATGGAGGAAGATCTGTTTCCCAGTGCAATGAGTATGAATACTCGTAGCGAACTGGAGGAAGAACGCCGTTTATTCTATGTAGCCTTAACACGGGCAGAAAACCAGGCGTATCTTACCTATACAGAATCACGTTATCGCTGGGGAAAACTTATTGATGCAGAACCTAGTCGTTTTATCGAAGAGATTGATGATCAATATTTGAATTATCAAACACCCATGCGAAGTTATCGTTATAAACCACTAGTTGATGCCGATATTTTTGGAGATGTAGATAAAAGTAAACTTCGCCTAAAAAAACCGATTTCCACTGCTCCACCTAAGGTAGGGTCACCTACACCAGATCAATTACGAAAACTGCGGAAGATTAAACCTACTACTGGTGATACTTCACGAGAAAATTTAGCAGGATCTCTTGAGCCGGGAATGATTGTAGAACATATTCGTTTTGGACGTGGTTTAGTCAAAAACCTGGAAGGTCGTGGTCAGGATCAAAAAGCTGAAATTAATTTTGAGAATGGTGGGTTAAAGAAACTACTGTTGCGCTTTGCGAAGTTGAAGGTGGTAAGGTAGATTT
>CAZPTJ010000281.1:0-4350 GCA_964589085.1 uncultured Flavobacteriaceae bacterium
TAATATTTGTATCGTTTTAATCTCGTGAAAGAAAAATACGGAGGATATACCAAAAGAGTAACATGAAAGAGGCAAAAAGACCTAAAGACGCTGCTACATATTGGTCTTCCTGATACTTATGTACCATCGTAGAAGTTTGATATAAAATAGATCCTGCTGCCAGAGCAACCATACCTACACTAAACCACAATCCTAGATCAAATCCAAAAATTGTTCCTACCACTATTAATCCTAGTGCTATAAAAAAGCCCATTGTTAAAATAGATTTTAAAAAAGAAAAATCTTTTTTTGTTACAAAAACAATAGCCGAAAGCCCTACAAATAAGAAAATAGTCATAAATGCCGCTTTTTGTAAGGTTTCCTCTCCTCCCACTATGTTTAAAGCAACATATAACAAGGGAATAAAAATAAAGGCCTCAGCAACTACATAAAGTATAAGTGCCAAATACTGCTTGTTACGATCTGTCGTTTTTAAAGCCATATTTTCAGCATAATTCGTAATAAACATAAAGGCTCCCAATAGCAGTAGCCAGCTCCATCCTCCAGTTAAGGAAAGGGCAAAATTTACAATGGGATCTATTTGAAAAAGTAATACTTCTAGTACTATAAATAATAATACTGCATAAGCTACGTGTGTATAGGTTTTACGATAAAAAGCTACACGCCGTTCATCAGTTAACGTACTTACGGGTACAATATGTGATTGTTGCTGGATTCCTTCCATTATATCTAAAATTAGTTAATTTTTAAGTGTGATATGATCATAAACAATTATAAATGTAGTAAAGAATTTAGAGTTTATTTAATAGCCTGCGAAATTAAAATTCAATAAGGTTTTCATATATCCATATAACTCAGGGAATTTTGTTTTAAAATCTTTAGGAGATTCTATAAAATATTCGGCAAGTACCGCCATAAACTCAAATTGATTGGTAAAGGCATAGGCTCTAAAATATTTTACAGCATCGAGACGGTCCTTTAAGTTCTTATCCGCTAGGCGGCCTAGTATATTTTTATATTGACGCTCAAAACGTAGGGCATCAATATCGTTACTTCCTTTTGACTCCAGTTGTAATGCATGCATAAACTCATGGATACCCAAATTGAGATTATCGTCAGTAATACGATATCCTGATTCAAAATCTTTCCAGGAAAGCACTAATGTACGTTGACCAGGATTAAATTCTCCTTTATGATAGGTTTCGTTCACTGTACTGTAAAAATCTTCAGGATATATAAGGATATGCTCCAGTAGTCTATAACTATAATCCTTTCTCCCAAATGTAAGCATACAACCTACCGCAGCTACAAGGACCTTCATACGTTCTGTAACCGCATGTTCTTCCCTACCTACAAAGTTTTTTGTCTTTATAAAATATGCAATGCGATGTTCAAAACGGCGTTGTTGTTTTGGCGTAAGTAGGGAATAAAAATGGAATTCTTCTTCAAGAACCTTCTTTTGCTTTCGCGAAAGCGTACGAAAAACAAACAGTTGCCTATAAATTAAAGTATCATAGGTATTCGTATACCAATGTTCAAATAACCTGAACAAGAGATATATAATAAAGATACTAAAGCCAGCAAAAACATAAGGTACTATCCAGACATACTCCCGTATATTTTCCTGTAATACTACCGATACAATCATAAAATAGTAACGCTAAAACCTTCTATTTCTTAGAACGGTCTCCTATAAAATTTTGAGAATTATTCTTGAAAAGCACATTAAAAGTGGTCAAACTACCATAAATGCGCGTAATATATTGTTGTAAATCAATCTTATCTTGCTCTTCCAGTGTTTTACTTGCATTGATTTTTTGTTCCATCACACGGATACGATCTCGCACCATTACAATTTTATGAAAGAATGTATCTATAGGAATATCCTTTCCGCTTAGTGTGCGGTCTTTGGGTGTAAATGTGAGCGTCCCTCCTTTCCATTTATCGGCTATGGGTACAACCTCAGAAATATCACTGTATCGCTTTAAAATATCACGTAAGCTCTTTTCTACTTCATAAAAACTTACCGTATCTACATCATCTTCCAATGCTTCGATAATTTCAAAATCATCATCAAGATCTATAGTTTCCAATCCATGATCCATAAAAGTCACCCAGTATAAAGACGATGTGACATTGGTCACAACACCAAGACCATGTTCCGGGTGATTAATGCGAGAGCCTATTCCTAAAAGTTGTTTCATTTTGTACTTAATTTTGCACTAAAAATAGCACTTTTGATGCAAGGAGATAAAAGGATTTCAAAAAATCCATACTCTAAATTAATGATACCCGTAATTTTTTTGATCAAGAGATAACAGGAAGAAATTGCTGAAGTGTTTTTTGATACGTTTGCGTTGATTTTCAGAGAGTGCATTACCATCTAATATTAATGCCATAAGCTGAAATTTCTCTGTAAAATAAACTTCAGGAATGTCGGCAATCTGATTATGGTTTGCATGAACAAGGAATAAACTTTTCATTTGAATCAGCACCTCAGGAAGTGCAATAAAGTTGTTATGTCCCGTGTGTAGTACCCTAAGGCTTTTCATACCCGATAGCGCTTCTGGTAATGTCGTGAGGCCGTTATGACCTATATAGAAATACACTACCTGATTAAGTTGTCCTATGGACTCTGGAAGTATCCCCATATCATTATGATCCAGCCATAGATTATAAAGTAATGGTAATTTACTTAAATGCCTATAACTTCGACTATCTATAAGATGGTTATAAGATAAATTCAAATCCTTAATAGTTTCCAGAAGTGTAATAGAAATGGGTAATTGTTCAATATTATTATTTTTTAAATTAAGAAATTCCAAATTCAATTGTGACAATGATGTAAATACTATATCCCAGGATAGTTCCGGGTTATGAATAAGTGAGAGCTGTTTCAGATTGATAAATCGATCTAAATCTGGTAGTGTTTCCAGGTTTAGACTGTCCAAACGTAAAACCTGTAACTGTTCCGGTTTGGGAATAGCATTTAAAGTAGCCTTAATATCAAGCTTTGTATTTCCACTAAGATCAAGCATACGCATATCCCTGATGTTTGAAAAATCAGGAATAATCATCATATCCTGATAACTTAAATCTATCCGGTGTATATCCGGTTGAGAAGTATCCTGCCCTATTTCGCCATAAAACGTTTTATACGTCTCACAGGAGACACACATTACTATTATTATGAGGCCTATACTATATCTATTCATCTCCAATGGCATCTATAAATAAACTTCCGGACAACTCAATAAAAAGTCTATCCTTTCGACTGACATCCCAAGGAAACCTGGGATTTAATCCAAAGCCATCGTGTAGTTTATTCTGAATAAACGCTCCGGCTTTATGACTGTTGATTCCCACTTTTGCCGAAAAGGAAAAATGTTCTTCCTGATAATGACCAAAAACATAAAGATTACCATAAAACAGATCAACAAATGGTGGTAAGGTAAACCATACATTCTTACGCCCGTCGTCAGAATTTACGAGGTTTCTAGGTGCTCTGCTATAGTCGGGTCGAGCGGTAAATAAATCAACCCCAACACCCAACTGAAAGACTTCTTGGGCATCAACCAGTTGCGTATACCCTATCGTTAGCGCTCCTGTTGAAGCATAGTCAGTACCCTGACCATTAAATACTTTGCCGAAACGAACATCATTATGAAAAACAATATGAACGTTATGATTGGCAATACTGGATCTTAATATGATTTGCCCTCTACGAATACCATAAGGTTTTAATTTACCAGGCAGGTAATCTTTGCCAAATCCAAAACCTAGTCCCTGAAACCCACCATCACCTTCGGCATTAACCAATAGGGCCGTATTAAAATCAGAAACAGACGATCCTAAAAGGTTAGAATTCCCTCCTATCCCTGCTAATGCAAAAAGTTCATATCCATATGCAACATCAGATTGTCGTACCGTATGCCTCTTTGAAAATGCATAAGATGCCAGTGATGCTCCACTTTCTATAGCAACATCTCCATAGTTAAGGGTCCCAAAGGCAAAAGCTCCTACTTTCAACCATTGGTTTTGACTACCTATAGTAATTTCAGCTTTAACGAGTACTCCACCCTGAGCTTCAAAGCGTTGTCCTCTGACAGAAAAATCATATGCCAGCAGACAAACAACGGTACAAATAGATAGTAAGTTCTTCAAATTATAGATAGGCGTCTACATAAACATATATGACTATGCGTTCTGTTGCAATTTAAGAAACTGCAGCTTGGGTTTTAAAGATAATTAACTTCAGTCAATAGTCTTCACATGATTTTTTTGATTTCGTTTGTTAACAAATTTTTAACACAATGGAGAAAACCGAGCCTTCTTTTGCTTCGTAAGTGT
>CAZPTJ010000282.1:0-4285 GCA_964589085.1 uncultured Flavobacteriaceae bacterium
GTCTGCCTTGGCAATATATGCAGATCACCCTTAGCCGAAGGGATATTACGGCAGAAATTAGATAGCAACCATTTTGAAATAGATTCTGCAGGAACTGGGAATTGGCATGTCGGAGATGCTCCTGACCGACGTAGCATTGCCGTTGCCAAAAAATATAATATCGATATCTCTGAATTGAAAGGTCGCCAGTTTACCGCTATAGATTATACACATTTTGATCATATTTATGTTATGGATGCTTCTAACTTATCCAATGTTTTATCCCTTGCTTCCAATGAAGAAGATAAAGGGAAAGTAAAAATGATTCTAGACGAAGTCTTTCCCGGAGAGCGAGTAGATGTTCCTGATCCTTATTACGGTGAGAGTGATGGCTTTGAACGTGTATATCAAATGTTAGATGAAGCTTGTGAACTCATTGCTTCTCGTTTACAATAGAAAAAGAGTTCACTTTTTTGTATCTTTATCCAAAATCCTACTTATTATGAAAAAATTACTACTACTCTGCTTTCTTGCATCCTCATTATTATTCGGTCAAAATCCAGATATTGGTATTCAAGTTTTTGCTACTGGCTTTAATGGCCCGTTAGATATTCAAAATGCTGGGGACGACCGTTTATTTGTTGTCCAACAATCGGGAGCTATACGTATTGTTAATCCAGACGGAAGTATTAACGGTACTCCCTTTATCACAATCAATGTTAATGATAATGGAAATGAACAAGGGCTTCTCGGACTGGCTTTTCATCCAGACTATGCAACAAACGGATTTTTCTATGTGAATTACACACTACCTAATGAAGATACGAGAATTTCACGATACTCAGTAAGTAGTGGCAATCCAGATATTGCTGATCCTAATTCTGAGTTTGTTATTTTAGAAGTAGATCAACCCTTTTCTAATCATAATGGTGGGGCATTAGCATTCGGTCCTGATGATGGTTTTCTATACATTGCCTTAGGCGATGGTGGAAGTGGTGGAGATCCTATGAATTTTGCACAAAATCCACAATCACTGTTAGGAAAAATGTTACGTATTGATATAGATAATCAAGATACAGGGTTGAATTATAGTATCCCAGCGTCCAATCCCTTTGTAGGAGATAGTAGTTTTCGTGGTGAGATTTGGGATTACGGATTACGGAATCCATTTCGCTTTTCATTCGACCCTCCTACTGGATCTATGTGGATTGGGGACGTAGGTCAAAATGCGGTTGAAGAAATAAACAACGGTATAGATGGAGGTCATAATTATGGATGGAGATGCTATGAAGGCAGTGATCCATTTAATACTGGAGGATGTCCTTCACAAAGTGAATTGACTTTTCCCGTTGCTGAATACGATCAGAGTGCTTCTGGTCAACCTTTCAGATGTTCAGTAATTGGAGGTTTTGTATATAGAGGTACCGAATTTCCGACGATGCAAAACCTTTACTTCTTTGCAGATTTATGTAGTAATGATATAGGCTATATTGATGCAACAAACCCTGCGGGCATTACTTTTTCAGATCAGTTTAATGGAAATGCCTTCGTATCCTTTGGGGTTGATCAAAACGACGAACTTTATATTGTTGGTATTGGTAGTGGTACATTATATCGGGTTGTAGACAATAATCTTTTAGGAATAGAAGATCAAATTCAAAAACCCGAATTTACATTATTTCCTAATCCTGCTCAGGATATTTTGGAAATAAGAGTCTCTGATTTAGTCGATGCTTCTGATGAATTATCTATTTTTGATATCACTGGAAAATTGATTCAATCAATGATCTTAACTGATGTTCAAACAACAATAAATTTAAGTGATTTCAGAGCTGGTGTTTATTTTGTACAATTGGCAAATAGTGGAATTACTCAAAAACTTATTATTCAGTAACACCATTTATGAACGCACCTCCTAATCGTGGTAAATTATATCTTATACCCACAACTTTAGGAGAAACCAGTGCTCTAGAGGTTATTCCATTATCCGTTAAAAAAGTTATTGAAGCGGTAGATTATTACATTGTCGAAAACGAAAAATCGGCACGTAGATTCATAAAAAAAATATCTCCAGGAAAATCACAGCCTAAGCTGCAGATAACACTTTTAAATAAGTATACAGATGAACTGGAACTTCCCTCCTATTTGGAACCCTGTTTTGAAGGAGTTTCAATAGGATTATTATCAGAGGCTGGAGTTCCAGGTATTGCAGATCCCGGTGCTGATGTTGTTAAGATTGCACATCAAAAAAATATACAAGTTGTTCCTCTAGTGGGTCCATCATCCATCTTAATGGCCCTTATGGCAAGTGGAATGAATGGGCAGAACTTTGCTTTTAATGGTTACCTTCCTATTGAACAGAAGCAACGTAAGCAAGAGATTAAACGCCTGGAGCGACTTTCTGCTGAAACAGGGCAAACACAAGCCTTTATTGAAACTCCTTATCGCAATAATAAAATGCTTTTGGATATCGTGAATACGATTTTACCTGAAACCAAATTATGCATTGCCTGTGATATTACACTCCCTACTGAGTTTATACTGACCAGACCTGCTTCCTTCTGGAAAAGCAACCTTCCTGATCTACATAAACGCCCCGCTATTTTTATTATTCATAAAGGGTTTTAATAGTTATCTATTAATATAGAAAGCTCCTGCTTGATCCGGTCTATCTCTTAGTTTTAAAACATAATAGTACGTTCCAACCGGAAGTTGGGCATCTCCATCTATTGTTAATCGGCCGTTAGATCTACCATCAAAACTATTGTCGTAATTATTCATACTAAAAACTTCAACACCCCATCTATTGTAAATAAACAATTCATTATCAGGACTAGTTTCTAAACCTTCAATAACAAGAGTATCGTTTAAACCATCTCCATTAGGACTAATAATTGTGTAAACTATTATATCACCTCCAGCTTTAAGAATTGAGCCAAAAGTAAAAGCTTCAAATAGATCAGGATCAATAAGTTCTGAAGTAATTTCGCCACTAATAAACGAACCTGAAAAACTGGTATTCCCCAAATCAACCCAGCGTTGTAACGCTCTTGAAAAGCCCACTACACGCAGTGATGATAAATCATCTGCTAAAGCTGAAATATCACTAAATTCATCCCAGGTAAGAGTTAAATTGGCTGGCTCTGTTCCATCAAAATCCCAGTATTCTATATTGCTTATGATTGAAAGGGAATTTCCGAAGGATTCCGTATTAAAACTACCGCTTAAGGTTGACGGTATATTAGGGTTTTCAAAAAAATAGGCCGTTCTATATTCCCTACCAGTTCCTGACTGTGGCAAGACCATTATGGGCCTTAACCGCTCGTCATTTCCAGTTGGAAATAAAAAATCAAGTCCAGAATTATTCGTTGTATAACCATCAATATGTGCATTATCAGATTCCCCTAAAAAAAGGCTATTTCCAAGATAATTCAAAGTAATATTCAAATCTTCTCTTGGTGTTTCAATTTCACCAGTAACAAAATTTAAAAAATCACGCACACCAACAGATACTTCAAGATTTAAATCTTGTTGTACATCAATTTCCATATCCTGAAATATTGGCTCATTATTTCCTAAAATAAAAAGTGCCCCAGTTGTATTGTAAAATCCAGCAAGTCCCGAATTTTCATCAAAATCGCCATCATTAACTAAGTCTATATGAAAACCTATTTGTCCCTGATCATGAATTTGTACCGTTCCAAAGTTATGAAATGCATCTTGCGCTTTCGCGAAAGCAAAAACCAAGAGTAATAAAAAGGTACTAATGTATTTATTCGTTTTCCTATTCATAAGCCGTATACATTACAATTACATTCTGAGTTAAAATATCGTCCTGTCTCGAAGCTGGACCGGAAGTTCCCAAGGTATATGTTACATTTAATACAAAACCACTAGTATTAAAGGATGTAAGCGCTGCGGCGATTACTCCTAGGTTATCCCCATCATTATCTGTATAGCGCAATCCTATACACTGTGCATCATTGGAGTATCTGGATATATTATTTATTGAAGAACCACTTCCTCCAGAATAAATTACAGCTTGGCTCAGGCCTGAAGCTCCTGAACGTGCAAATCCATTCATAGTGCCAAAAGAATTTTCTAGAGTGGCAACATTATTATCATTGTTATTATTTTCAGCGGCACCTCCAACAGCATTATCATCGTTTATATCAAAAGAATCAATATTGGGATGGGCTACAAAAGTTACTTGTGATGGTTGAAATGGTATCCCAGTAATTGTTTGTGCGAAGGTTCCCGTTCCTGTAAGTGTCGTATTATCAATAATAAAAAAGCCAACATATGT
>CAZPTJ010000283.1:0-2366 GCA_964589085.1 uncultured Flavobacteriaceae bacterium
TATTAACAGGATTGAAAGAAAAAATCTAACACGGAGAACGCATATCAAAATACTATCAAGAAGAACAATTTGTTTTTCGCGTAAGTAAGAATATCTAGAAGCACATTTGCGAATATATTTTTGGAGCTAATATATCTCAAAAATCGTATTCCACTCTCCAAGTCTTTTTTTCTCATAAAGAGGGTTCATCTGAAGTTGATACTTTTGTGCGATTGTATGTATAGTATTGATCTCACAATCTTCAGAGAGGATCATCCAAATTCGATTTTGGGGAGTATTATAATCGGGAAGTTGTTGAAATAGTTTATGAAAATATTCAAAATCTGCTCCACAAAACCAGGCTTGTTGTTTAATGCTTTCGGCTTTTTTTGGATAATAGGGAGGATTAATAATAATAAAATCAAAATGACTTCCTTCCAAATTGTCAAAAAGATCAGAATAGACACAATTTAATGGGAGCTGATTTGTTTTAGAAGCTTCCTCCAGATAAGAAAGTGCAGTCTTATTAATATCCGTTGCAGTGACAATCGCGCCTTTTTGTTTTGCGTAAAGCGAAATTATACCGCTGCCACATCCCAGTTCTAAAACTTTTTTCTCCTTAAATTCAAAGAGCTCGATATAGTCCAGAAAAACTTTTGTACTTATCGTTAAATGAGGAGGAAACACCTCTGGATGTACTTGAACGGTAATGCCTTTATAAGAATATGGTCTAGGTTTTCGATAATAATAGTTGGCTCCTTTAACTAAAAAAGGATGTGTGACTTTTTTTATAAGATTGCGCAGCATTCCCATAGCCGACTATTCTGCGTAAAACCCTTGTAATTCAGGTTGACGATATTTCCAGATTTTATGTAAGACCTTAATCTCATATGGATATTTATAGATATCGTTTTTATAACGAAAAGAAGATACACCACGTAACAATTTTTTCTTTAGACCTTTTATTCTAAAATCGGAAGCTGTAGGATAATACCCATTCAATACGGTTTCAAAATTTTGAATCTTATCGACCATTTCCGGAGTTAGCCACGGTGTCAATGGGTTTTTACGCAAATCAAATTTTTCCCAGGCAGGAGATAGCCAGTCTTCTAATTTTTTAGGAAAACTAAATCCTGCATTTTGAATTTGTTCATACAATTCTGAACCTTCTGTGGCAACAGGGCTATATAAATAGATGATAATCTCGGCATCAGGATTGATCGCTTTGATCTCCTTAATAAAGCGAATATCTTCTTCAATTTGCGCCATTACTTTTTCAGGAGTATCACCTGGCATACCTAAGACAAAGGAAAATTCTGGAATGATACCAATAGGATACAACCTTGCGGCAAAATCCTTTATGCCTTGACCTGTTTGAGTACCTCCCTTATTCATTTGTTTCAAGACTTCATCATTTCCAGTCTCAGCACCTAAAAAGATCATTTTACATCCAGCTTCCCGCATTAATAAGAGATCTTCATCACTGTATTTATTGATGGTGTCAATCCGTCCTTCTCCCCACCAGGTAAGGCCATCGTTTTTAACAAGTTCGGCAAATTCTACAACACGTTTTCGGGACGTAAAGAAATTATTGTCGTGAAACTCTACTGCATCTATGCCATAATTATCAATAAAAAAACGCACATCTTCATATACAGTCTTAGCTGTTTTTGCTTTCCATCGGCCTTCATAAATAGGAACGACGGCACAAAAAGAGCAGGTAAATGGACAACCTAAACTGGAGTGATACGAAAAGGTTTTTTTTCCTAAAAAGGTTTTGACCAGATAATGGTTAAGGTCGTAAAACTGATTAAAAAAAGTGTAGGGTAATGGAGGTAAGCTATCCTGATCTAGTAATTTTTCTTTGGGTGTATGAATGATTGTGCCTTCTTCATTCTGGAAAATCAGGTTTTTAATTTTAGGAATGTCTTCTTCTTTATTTTGTTCCAATGCATCTAATAAAGCAGGAAATGCAACATCTCCAGGGCCATTAACGATATAATCTACATACGGGGCTTCAATAGAAACCTTAAATTGGTTGGAGGCAAAATATCCACCCCAAATAGTAGTGCTATTGGGATAGTTGTCCTTAATCTGCTTAGTAAACGGAATAGCCTGTTGTAATTGTGGTCCAGGCATTACCGTACTGCAAAAGTAGGTAAACTCACCTGTATCAAAATAGGCTTTGATTTTTGCCCAGGCATCGCGTTCTAAATTTCCATCAACAAATACAAAATCATATCTATTATAAATGGATGCTCCGACTTGTAAAATCGTATTGGGAATACGATGTTTTGCGTTAGCACTTCTGGGATTAAATATGAGAACTTTGTTATTCATAAAACGTGCGTAAAGATAGTGTCAAACCGCTTAAAAGAATAGTTTTA
>CAZPTJ010000283.1:2466-4264 GCA_964589085.1 uncultured Flavobacteriaceae bacterium
AGTTGTGCACCGCCTCGAACAATAATTTGCACATTAGTATCTAAGGTAAGACCACTTGCAGTCTCAAAAACAACTGTTGCTCCTTGGTCTATAATTATGGTTGCGTTTTGAGAGGCACAGAAATAAGAATCGGAAGCTGCTACAAAAAAAGTCTCATTAATAAAATCATTAGATGATCCTAGGGTTTCTCTTCCATTAGTTCCACTTCGATCTATAGTCAAGGTGCGATTTGGATCAAGTGTGATGCGTTCATTAGGAGGTAGTAAAATACTACCGGTCATTCTAAAATCATTTTCAATATGTCCGTCATCATAATTTACAGTAATTTGAATATCATCTCCCAAGCGTTGAGAGCTAAAAGATAAACTGTGCAATATGGTAGGAGAGAGTGCTTCCAAGCCATCGTCTTCAAATGGTTCAAAGGGATTGTTAGGTTCAAAGTCATTGAACTCTATAAAATTTGAAATAGGAGGATTTGTAAAAGCGCTGTATTTGCCATCAGGGATCGCAACATCAATAGCGTTTCTTCCAAAAACGGGATTCCCATCAACTTCACGTATACTTCCAATTTCGTTGCCGTTACCACCTCCATTTACAGTGGGTAAGTGACGTATAATATCGTTTTGATTGAGATCTTCTCTATAAATTACTGCCGTTCCTAACTGTCCATAGGGATTTGCTCTACCCTGAGATAATCCTACTAAAACAGGTGATTGAGGCCGTATAATTTCTGCAAGACTATAATCGAAGTATCCTTTGCCATCCATAATACGCGTGCCATTACCACCATCTACAAAAAGATCAAAAGGATCTGTTTCTTTTTGGGTTGCTGCAATACGTTCGAAAAGACCGTATAAACCATTATTAGAAATAGGTAGGGGTATTTCATTAGGAGGAGTATTTGCCGGTCGTGCTACTTCATTATCCAGACGTGTACGCTGATAAAAAGGATTATCGGTATCTGAACGAAAAGTGAGCCACAAAAATTGATCCTCTGTATGTGGAATTTGAAGTCTTATGGCATCACCTGTTTGCATATAATCACTTAAGAGATAAGTTCCATTATCTTCTTTGGAATTTAAATCGTGTTTAATGTCGATCCATCCAGAATACCATCGTTCCCAGGCATTGGCAATACTGGAACTACGGCCATAATCCATCATGCTCCAATCTCTATAGGCATTAAAACCTCTTCCATGTACTGTGTTCTCTACTGAAGTATGAGGGTGAAAAATAAAATTATGCGAGAGCTCATGCATGAATAAGCGTATGAGATTAGACGTATTAGTGGAATATTGAAATAATGTAAATCCCCCACGTTCAGCTGCAGAAAAACCATTGGATAGAACTCGATCTTCAAATAATGTAGCAGCACCGACTCCTGCTGTACTTGAAATATCCGGTGAAAACGGGAAATCACCAATACCATTTATAGGTTGTTCAAAATTTCGTCTATATCGATATACCACTGTGATAAAATCTAGAATATTATTTGGATTTTGGTTTTCGTCTGTGCCAGATGCATCTTGTCTAAAATCTGGTCTGTCAGGACGTATGTCAAATCCAAAATCCCCCCAATCCCGATCAGGAAATAATTCATTAAGCTTTGCAAAAACTAGCGTATTTAAATCTATGGAAAATTCGGTGGGAGGCGTATTTGTGGCGGCATCTCCATCGACATCTATTTGGACAACTACGGGATTCCCTTCATCATCTTTTAAGGTTTCATAAAATAGACGAAATTCTCCATTGGACATATGATAGAAGAATTCAGAAATATTACGTTGGGCATCTGGAG
>CAZPTJ010000284.1:0-4255 GCA_964589085.1 uncultured Flavobacteriaceae bacterium
CCTTCAACAATGGTAATAGATACATTGGCATCTATATTTTCATAAAAGTCTACTTGCCCGCTTAACCAGGTCACTTCAATAGAATCAATTGTTTCTGCATCGCCAAGTCCAAAGAACTCATACGCACTATTCTGTGCCAGATAGCCTTCCCCACATAAGGTATAGTGATATTGTTCTTGTCCACCAGCACTGATCTTAATCCAGGAACCAATGCCCATACGATTACTTTCTGTTCCTTCCAGTTTTACCTTAAGCCAATTATTATCTTGAGGGGTATCGTTTTTCCAGAGATAAATCTCTTCAAAGCCATTATTCATGACGATAATTTCGGGGTATCCATCATTGTCAACATCTCCTATTGCATTAGAAAAACTACTGCCATCATCTCCATCAAAACCTGCTGTTTCCGGGATTATAAAATTCCCATCGCCTTGATTTTCATAAAAAGCGGCTTCCAGAAATGTACTGGCATCACTTATATTACCACTTACGTATAGGTCATGGTTTGTATCATTATCGGCATCCAGAAATACTGCTCCCCATCCAGTACTGTCAAAACGGGTCCCATTTTCTTCGGCAACATTGGTAAAGGTTCCGTCTCCATTGTTTAGTAAAAAGGCATTCCCAACAACTCCTGTATCATTTTCAGGCGGGAAGAAATTGGTCACATAAACATCCAACCAACCGTCGTGATTATAATCGTCAATTGTCGTAGACATAGCACCCATATATAAATCTGTACCTGTCTCTACTCCTACGCTTTCAAAAGTACCATCTCCATTATTGTGATATAACAGATTAGGCGTCGAGAATTTATCATTGGCAATATAGACATCCTGAAAACCGTCCTTATCATAATCAAAAAAGGCACTACAAAAAGAAAGGAATCCTGTTGTGTCTAATCCAGCTTCTATAGTAACATCAGTAAAAGTACCATCTCCGTTATTCCTGTATAATAGATTAGGATCTTGCTGGTTAGGGTCCCGTACACTTAAAAAGAAATCTAAATACCCGTCATTATTGTAATCTCCCCAGGACGCGCCAAAGAAATCAAATACCTCTTGAGGTATTCCACTCTCCTCACTTATTTCGGTATACACACCATCGCCATCATTGCGATATAATCGACATTTTCCTACATCACTTGCGGCAAAAAAATCGGCATCACCATCGTTATCAAAATCCACCCAATTGATTTGCTTAGCCTGCACTCCACCACTGGAAATATCAAGGTCATCTTCCACATAAAACCCTCCTGTATTCCTCAAAAAGACATGGTTATTATTCTGAGCTGCTGCCAGCGTTATATCATCCAAACCGTCGTTATTATAATCGTAAAACGAAATTCCTGCACCTAGAATACTACCTTCAAAAACAACGTTAGCACCAAGATTTTCTGCGCGATTTTCAAAATAGGTTTGAGCCTGTGTAAATGGAATCCCTATTACACAGCTTAAGAAAAGTACTATTTTTTTCATTATTGGCTGGTTTAATGACCTCCAATGTACTAAAAAGTCTTTGAATTTATGCTACAAACAGGGGCTTATCCTGCATCATTTGATTGATTTTCTCTGCAATCTGCTTCAGTTTGGTATCGTCTTCATAATTGAGAATCGCTTCATCGATAAAGCCTACAATAGGATCCATATCTGCTTCTTTAAGTCCTCGAGTAGTAATTGCAGCGGTACCAATACGTATGCCTGAAGTCACAAAAGGTGATTTATCATCAAAAGGAACCATATTCTTATTTACTGTAATGTCAGCTTTACCTAAGGCTTCTTCTGCAGCTTTGCCTGTGACATCTTTATTACGTAAATCAATCAACATCATATGATTATCCGTACCTCCCGAAATAATATGATAACCACGATCTACAAAGGCTTGTGCCATGACCTGCGCATTCTTCTTTACTTGTACCATATAATATAGGAATTCGTCGGTTAATGCTTCACCAAAAGCTATAGCCTTCGCAGCAATGATATGTTCTAAGGGGCCTCCCTGATTTCCTGGAAAAATACCACTGTCTAATAAGGAAGACATCTTACGTAGTTTCCCATTTTTTAGGGTAATTCCAAAAGGATTCTCAAAATCTTCTCCCATCAGTATTAATCCCCCACGTGGACCACGTAAGGTCTTATGGGTAGTCGTTGTTACAATATGACAATGGGGTATTGGATCTTGTAGAATACCTTTGGCTATCAGTCCCGCAGGATGTGCAATATCTGCAAATAAAATAGCATCGATACTGTCTGCTATTTCGCGAAAGCGTTTATAATCAATTTCTCTGGAATAGGCCGAAGCTCCTGCCAGGATCACTTTCGGTTTTTCGCGTAAAGCGATCTCCTGGATTTTATCATAGTTTAATCTACCGGTTTCCTCCTCTACTCCGTAAAAAACAGGATTGTACAAACGCCCCGAAAAGTTTACCGGTGATCCGTGCGTCAAATGTCCGCCATGAGCCAGATCAAAACCAAGAAATGTATCTCCAGGATTCATACACGCATGAAAAACCGCAGTATTTGCTTGTGAGCCAGAATGTGGCTGCACATTTGCCCAGGCAGCACCAAATAATTCCTTTGCACGATCAATAGCAATCTGTTCTACCTGATCTACAATTTCACATCCACCATAATAGCGTTTTCCGGGATACCCTTCTGCATATTTATTAGTCAATACAGATCCTGCAGCCTCCATCACTTGATCACTTACAAAGTTTTCTGAGGCAATTAATTCCAGACCATTGGTTTGCCTGGCACGTTCATCTTGGATCAAGTCAAAAATCAAGGAATCTCGTTGCATATCACGGTTTTTAAAAATGAATCGCAAAAATAAGATATTCTTACGCTTACATTGGGATAAATCCTATATTTGAATAGTAATTTTACCAACATTTTATCAAGAAGCTATGCCCTTTACTGCTAATGATCCAAATAAAAAAACCTGGTTGGAAATTCCAGCCCATACAGACTTCCCTATCCAAAATATTCCTTTTGGTGTATTTCTAACCCGTGATGATGTCATTACCATCGGTACACGTATTGGGAATTTTGCTATCGACCTGGGTGCACTGCATCAGTTAGGGTACTTTGAAGGTATCCCGTTAACCGATGATATTTTTTTACAAGACACCCTGAACGATTTTATTGCAGATGGTCGAAAGACCTGGCGATTAGTGCGTAATCGTATTTCGGAGATTTTTGATCATGAAAATTCCGCTTTACGCGAAAACAGCCAGCATCGTGATGCCGTTATTTTTAGAATTGATGAAGTGGAGATGCAATTACCGGTACAGATCGGTGATTACACCGATTTTTATTCCAGTATAGAACATGCAACAAATGTAGGTACGATGTTTCGTGGAAAAGAAAATGCATTAATGCCTAACTGGTTGCACTTGCCTGTAGCATATCACGGGCGCAGTTCATCAATTATCCCTTCGGGTATTCCAGTACATCGCCCTCAGGGACAGAAATTACCTAATGGCGCTACTGCCCCTATTTTTGGCCCTTCCCGTTTAGTTGATTTTGAATTGGAAATGGCATTTATTACGACCACCGCAAATCATTTAGGAGAGTCTATTGATGTGAGCTGTGCGGAAGAGCATATTTTTGGATTGGTTCTTTTTAATGATTGGAGTGCGCGGGATATTCAAAAATGGGAATATGTCCCTCTAGGACCATTTTTAGCAAAGAATTTTGCTTCTTCCATTTCTCCCTGGATTGTGACGCTAGATGCGTTAGAGCCCTATAGAACAGAGAGTCCTAAACCTAAAAAAGAACTCCTTCCCTATTTAAAGACAGAAGGAAAAAAGAGTTTTGATATTAATCTTGAAGTTGCTATTGAGCCAGAAAACAAAAAGGAAACGACAGTCAGCCGTTCTAATTTTAAGTATATGTACTGGAATATGAGTCAGCAATTGGCACATCATACAGTCAATGGTTGTCCCGTAAACTCTGGCGATATGATGGGAAGTGGTACGCTTTCAGGACCTACACCAGATTCTTATGGTTCTATGTTGGAATTATCCTGGCGTGGTGAAAAACCAGTAAAACTTATAGAAGGAGGTGATCGCAAATTTATAGAGGATAATGATACGGTCATTATTCGTGGTCATTGTCAAAAGAAAGGATATCCGCGTATTGGTTTTGGCGAAGTAAGTACAAAGTTACTACCGGTATTTGAACCTAAAACCAAGTAGGTCTAGTTTTAACCCAGATTATGCATTAGAACTTTGTGATGAACCTTGAAAGTACCA
>CAZPTJ010000285.1:0-4254 GCA_964589085.1 uncultured Flavobacteriaceae bacterium
AACTCATTTGTACAGATATTGATGGGACATTGCTTAATGCAGAACGCAGTCTTAGCAATAATACAGTTTCAGCTTTCGCGAAAGCAAAGAAAACTACAATTCTTGCTTCCTCCCGCATGCCCAGTGCTATGTATTATCTTCAGCAAGGACTGGAAATTATAGACTCCCCACTTATCGCATATAATGGAGGACTTATATTAGGAAAACAAGGTGTTACCTTACAAAGTAATACACTACCTATGGATTTGCTTAAAGCACTTATTGGACACCATAAGAAAACATCGTACAACTTAAGTATTTATGCTGATGACAACTGGTTTACAGCAAATGAAGATTTCTGGAGTTTACGGGAAATAAATAACACTAGAGTTACTCCTACATATATGCAACCGGAAGAAAGCCTACTTCTTTTAGAAACCGAAAAGCGTGCACCACATAAAATCATGTGTATGGGAGATTCATCAGAAATTGACAATATCGTTACTACTTTTCAAGGAAGATTTCATACCACTGTTCATTTTTACCGATCGAAAGATACCTATCTGGAAATCACTCCAAAGCATATTGATAAGGCTAAAGCCTTAGGTGTAATTTTGAACCACTATTATGATTTCAATATGGATGCCGTTATTGCGTTTGGTGACAATCATAATGATGAAACTTTAATCAGCAATGCTGGTTTAGGTATTGCAGTGGCTAATGCAACGGAACGACTCAAGACACTAGCAGATTATACAAGTGCGTATACTAACAAGGAAGATGCAGTTGCAAAAGCTATCGAGCAGTATGTTTTATAGCAATCCAATAATGCATTACTAATATATTTTCAACAAAAGATTAGGATCCGGGCAATTCCCTTTATAAAATTCTAAATACAAATACGAAGAAACTCCCGGATAGTCTCCTTTCTTTTTTTCCATATCAATAACAATCTGAAAATGCAGGTGTGGTGCATATTCACCATTAATTTCTGGTGTTCCTAACCATGCAATTATCTCTCCTGCTTTAACTTCCATTCCAATCTTCTTTGTATACAATGACTTTGGGCTTAAATGTCCATAAAGTGTATGAAATGTATATCCTTCAAGTTTGTGTTCTATAATAAGTGTCGGTCCGTAATCTCCAAAATTGGTGTTGTTCTGAAAGCTGTGCACCTTCCCAGGTAATGGGCTCATTATCGCTGTCCCTTCTGCACTCCATAAATCAATGCCCAAATGAATATTTCGTTTATCACCAGGTTGGTCTTCCTGGAAATAATCAGATCGATCATAAAGTCCACGCTGCTCTAAATACCCTCCATATGCAACTCTTTTTCCATTTTGGTGTAAGCGTGTATTAATCCAGGCTTCATGCTGCTGTGGGTCTTGCAATACTTCTAATGTCAAATCCTTGTTTGTTACAGATAAATCGATGGGCAGGTAATCTTCCTGAAAAACTTCAGGAATAAGTGGCGTAAACCTTGTCGTTAATGATTTTAAAAAGGCATCTGTAATCATATACTTATGCTAATTTTTTGCAATCAATTTAATAGATGTATTTACTTTTTGCACGACCAAATAACTAAAAAAATCCTTAAGCATCGGATAATCCTCAGCGCCAAATCGGAACCCTTTTATCTGCAGATTGAATTGACATTCCAATATACCTTCCTTATATGTATAAGACACTACAAATTGTCCTGAGTTATTAGGCAGACTGTATTTTTTGTTTTGTGGTAGTTCTTTTATTTCGAAAATATCTTTTAAATCAACCTTAATCAAATAAGTGTCATTAATGGGATAGCCAAAATCAATAGGATATTGTCTTTTTTCTTCATTAAAAGGATTCTTTTCAAAGGTCTTATTAAGAAAAAACGGTTTAAAATAAGCAGCTTCTCCCTGAATATCAAGACTTGCTTCTACTATTGCTTCTTCTCTGACCGGTTCATCTACACTAAGCATTCCTGTACGTACAACATCATAAATATCGTAAGTTGTATTTCGTTCAGACTCACTGGACAATTTGCCATTTTTCTCTCCTAGTATGACCTTCCTCCTATCATAAGCCCGATACCCAGAATTGATACGCTCAACGGTTCCTTTAAGTGTTTCCTGATCTTCAACTTCCAGTTCCAATTTTATAAAATTTACATTACGGTGATTGGGTATAATATCTATCCAATAACTACCTTTTTTGAAGTCCATAATACGAGCTTTGGAATTTAATGCTCTAAAAGGAAGTAATCCATAAGGCATAAGCCTATTTGTAGCATCCAATAGTATTTCTTTATCTCCCAATTTCACGAAGGCCATGACATAGTTAAAATCGGTTAATACGGGATATACGGTAGCAGGAAGTCCATTTTCTCTTGTTGATGATAGTGTAAGAAATGCTTCCAGATTTGCTGCTCTTAATGCATTAATGAGTGCAATATTAATCTCGGCGATATTTCCTTTTTTTTCTTCAAAAGCTTTTTTAACGCGTACTTCAGAAAAAACCCTATAGTTATTGTCCCATACAAAATGATCTTTGATAAAATGATACACCGCTTTGGCGCGTTCTTCTTCATTATCAATATTCAAGATCTCAGCAGGTAATCTGTCTTTGAAAAACTTAGTATGCTTTAATTGCTGACCAATATCTTTTTCACTTCTAAATTCTTTATCAACATCTTTCCAATCTCTGGAATATCTGGTGCGTACGCCTTCAAAATTGGTGATCTCCTGCAATTCATAAGAAACTCTGGACTTATAATTACTCTCTGCGAGCATATAAGGCTCATCGGTATAAGCAGGAACATCAAACATGGCATAAACTGCCGAATCACAATCTGCATCTTGGGTAGTTCCAGGAACACTAAAGCAATACTTTTTTACAGTTGTCTCACTAATATCCAGTTTTTTATTACCTATGAGTGATCTCCTATACACATAATTACCTGGAATATCAGCACTGAACTCACTATATACTTTGGGCATATTTCCTTGAAAATCCCAACCGTTGAAATTGAAAAAATAAGGTGATTCTATTCGGTAGGTATATTCCAAAATACTACCATCTCTTATATCAGAAAAGGTAAATCGTTTCTCTGACCAATGTTCACTTAAATCAACATTAAAAATGCCCTTTTCACCAACAAAGGTCTTTGTTTTATTATTATGAGTAATTGCCCTAATACCAGTAATCTTTTCCTGGCTACTCTTAGATTTATAATAAGGAATAGTGACACTGCCATATTCAAAACGACTAGCATCAATGACTTTTATTTTTTTATGGACGGTCTTGATTAACCTCACAAAATTATTGACAACTTCAAAGGTATTATATCCTTTTTCAAAAAGGATCACTGCAGCGGCTTCAGAATCATCCTCATAGATTGTAAAACTTCTATCATATGGGGTTAATGTTCCAAAGGTAGCCGTTATACGTTTTCGTTCTTGCCCATACATATGCAACGCGCATAGTATAAGTATAAAAAACAATAGTTTTTTATGTTTCATAAATAGTATTTCCCTTAATGCCCACATTTTTCAAAAATACGCTTTCTAATGTAACGTTAACTCGCTTTAGCTCGTCTTAAAAAAAATCAATTTTATGAAAAAAGCGCAGGAGATCATAGAACTTACATTTCGTTGGTATGTATGGTTTAAAATATCTGCCTATGGTTTAGGAAAAATTATAGGAGGACAATTTCATCGCAAAAATCAATTACCCGATCACATTGCTCAACTACCCATTTCAGAAATAGGCAGTTTTGATCTTGCCTGGACATTCTTTGGTTACTCCAATGCTTATATATGGTTTATTGGAGCATCCCAATTAATAGGAGGTATTCTATTGCTTTTTAGGCAAACAAAATTATTAGGAGTCTCATTACTGCTTCCCATATTACTGAATATTATCGTCGTCGATATTTTCTTTAAGGTTTCTCCCGGAGCATTATTGAGTGCTATTCTTTACCTATGCATGTGTTTATTTATCCTATACTACAACAAGGAAACACTCATTGAGGCGATAAACAAGTTAATGACTATACCTTTTATAAAACGTTCTCGGAAGCAGTACTTTATAATTTATGGAATCGTGTTTCTGCTTGTTAGTATTATTCTATTCCTGGAAAATACGCTTATAAACAGTGTAGGTAGATAATCTTAATATTTTTATTTAGTAGTGTCCGGCAAAAAACCCTTCAATTTCCTCAAGCCTCTATAAATACTGATGTTTAACCCGAATTATGCAATAGAAAATCTATTATGTTCTGAAATCACTGCAAAA
>CAZPTJ010000286.1:0-4177 GCA_964589085.1 uncultured Flavobacteriaceae bacterium
TGAATCGCTTTCTGATAATGTGCTCCTTCCATTTCAAGGCCTATAACATTCCAGGTGCTATCGTGGAAAAAGCGCAATATATCTCTATTTTGCAAAGAGGTTCCCAAAACGGTAACCATTGCTCCCTGATATACAGAGATATCCTCTTCCCAATCAACAATACACAATTCATTATCAAAAGGGTAATTATCTGCTGTGCCTTCAAACAAATGTGCTGAAGGAATCATGATATCTCCTTTACCTCCTTCAAGAATTCCTGCTTTACCCATAATAGAGATAGATGCTACATTCAAATAAATCTTCTCATCATTAAATGAGTAAGGTTTCAGTAGCTCTTCCATAGACTCGTATGCCTGTTCTCCGAAAGCATAGTCCATTACTATGATGACAGGATTGTCTTCTGGTTGCGTCGTTATATCACAAAACTCATTCTCTTCAACATCCAGCTTGCACATATCAAAGATTTGCACATCTATATTTGTGCCACTCTCGTCTTTAATGAACATCATCCCTCGCTGTAAGGCAGCTTTTTCTACTCGATCCCGCAAATGCTTATTTGATTCTCCACTAAGTGCTTCATAAAGCGCTAGTTTTGTTTTTTTGGTCAATTCCTTTTTCAATGCCACTGGTGCAAAAACAGTATTCATTACACTATGCATATTTGCACTTATGATATGTAATGGTCGCTTTAACAGTTGATTTTCCTGTAGTGTCTGTTTGATTCGATCTGCCCAAATTTCTCCATGGATGTGATGTCCCAAACGCTCTCTTAACACGGGACTAAAGGTCACTGTCCTTTTTTCATCTTCAACAACTTCGGTAATAGCGAGCTTTCCAATCCAGTAAATGAGATGAAGGAAGCGTTTATTATTGTTTACCGTACTAAACTCAGGATAGATAGCACTCACCTCTTCAAAGGTTCGTCCTAAAATATTAGCCGTATGTGTGATCGCAATTTCACGTTCATTTTGGGTAAGCTCATCTTCAGAAAGGACCGCAGCTTCCAGCTTTTTCCAGTCACGACTCACGCCTCCTTTATCATTAATAAGTACGCGTTTACAAATCTTATGTGATTCAATAAACAAGAACGTCAAATGCGTAAGGATGTCATATATTTCAGATCGTCCCCGCGTCACTTCTATATTCATTTGCTCCTCATCTATGCGATAACAATTACGGCGACGTTTGCGAGGTATTATAGGTTCAAAATGACTGTTTTTATATCCTTCATCACTAGTTAAGTTAATAAAACAGCATTCTTCAATGCCCTCCGGAAGTCTGTCAATAACATATAATAGTCCCGAAAGTTCTATTTTTTCTTCAGCTATGGTTCCGTAAATCTCTGGTCTGAGAATAAGTAAGGCTTCCCGCAATGTTTCTCCCGAAACTCCCATAGGTTTATAGAAGCCCCTATTGAAAAGGTGACGCATGGTGATATACATGCGCTCTATTGCGCTGCTACTTTCCTGCGCCCGGGTTCGTTTATGTTTGGGGCCACCATTCATAGGGCATAAAGATACACTTATTCTATAGGTAAACGATCTACAATTTTACGATCATTGGCTAATCGTGGGAGTTTATTTTGACCACCTAGTTTTCCAATGGATTTCATATAACGGGTAAACCCTCCTTTCGGCACTTTTGAAATCACCAGTGTCTGTAAAATATGCCCTTCGATAAGGTCATAATAATAACTATTTTGCGCTTGTAAGGCAGCGTCTATTGCTTTCGCAAAAGCGGTCATATCCTCAGGTTGTTGCTCAAATTCAATAAACCATTCATGATAAGGCAATCCTTTCTTTGGGGTTATTTGGGGAGCTACTGTAAACTCAGTAACACGAGCAGCATGTTCAATGACGGCTTGCTGTAATGCCTCTTCTACTTCTTTACCAATTACGTGCTCTCCAAAAGCCGAAATAAAATGTTTGATTCTTCCCGAGACAATAACACGGTACGGGTCTGTGGACGTAAAAATCACGGTGTCACCCACGTTGTAGCACCATAGACCAGCGTTTGTGGAGATAAGCATAACATAATTTACATTTACTTTTACATCTTTTAGAGTAATACGCTCAGGATTTTCATTAAAAAAGGTATCAGCAGTTATGAATTCATAAAAGATCCCATTGTCCAGCAATAGCAACATTCCTTTTTCATTCTGTTTATCCTGAAATGCAAAAAACCCTTCACTCGCTGGATATAGTTCTATACTGTCTACAGCTCTCCCGATGAGGTTTTCAAATTTGGAACGATAAGGTTCATAGTTTACGCCTCCATAAATAAAAAGATTAAAGTTTTTAAACAGCTCCCCTACAGGTTTTTTAGATTTAGTAATAAGTTTTTCAAAATACATCTGTACCCAGGAAGGTATGCCGCTAATTATAGTCATATCCTCCTTTATAGTTTCTTCGACAACAGCGTCTACTTTTGTCTCCCAATCGTCTATGCAATTGGTCTCCCAACTTGGTAAACGATTCTTTTGAAGATATGCCGGCACATAATGTGCTACAATACCCGATAATCTCCCTAGATTAACTCCATTCTTTTCTTGTAACTCTGGACTACCTTGTAGAAAAATCATCTTTCCGTCAACGAACTTTGTATTTCCGGTTTCGGCGATATAAGAGAGAATTGCATTACGCGCTGCTTTCACATGAGTAGGCATACTTTCTCTAGTTAAAGGAATATATTTTGCACCAGAGGTTGTTCCCGATGTTTTTGCAAAATATAAGGGTTTTCCCGGCCATAAAATATCGGCTTCTCCGGCTACAACGCGATCTACATACCCGCGTAATGCTTCATAGTCCCGTACGGGAATTTTACGCACAAAATCTGCATGGCTTTTTATGTTTTTAAAATCATGGTCAATTCCAAAACTGGTGTTTTTTGCGGTCGTTATAAGCGTTTCAAATGTTTTTTCCTGAGCTTGAATCGGGTGATGTATCCATCGATTCATTTTTTTCCTCACCCTAAATGCAAATAGTCTTGCTGCTAAACCTTTTAAAGACATAGTTATTCGAAATCGATAAAATTAGTAGGATTTATAGGATATCCATTGCTCCATAATTCAAAGTGTAGATGTGGGCCAGTAGTCAATTCACCAGTATTTCCAACTGCAGCGATAACCTCTCCTGCCTTTACTAAATCGCCTTGTTCTTTGGACAAACTAGAATTATGTTTATATGCCGAAATCAAATTATTAGCATGTTCAATGATAATGACGTTTCCAGTTGCGGCCGTCCATTCGGCAAAAATAACAGTGCCATCAGCAACAGCCTTAACGGGGGTGTTTTGCTCTGCTGCAATATCTATGGCATAATGCTTCTTTTCCTGATCATAAGGATCACTTATCTTACCTTTTAAAGGTGTAAAAAGCACAAAATCTGCATCAGCAGTCGCTGTTTCAAATAGATTGTACTTATCTTCTTTTGCTACTAATTCCCTTAAAATTGAATCTTCTGCTGATGGCGATAAATCTATCTGTTCTCGGTCTATATTTACAGTAGAGGTATCTTCATTATAACTTAAAGGCTCAACATTTCCAGAAAGAATATTTCTTATTCCATCATATTGACGTTGTTTAATATGTAGTTCTTTTATTATGGAATCTGTTTTTCTGGATAAGTCAGAAGCCTGCTCCTTAAGTCGTTCACTAGAATAGCCTGGTATGTACTCCCGAATCGGTGTAAACGCAATTAAAACGGTAGTCAACGCAATTAGTATAATGGCCGATATTCCCATAAGTATAAACACGTTAAGTCGTGTCAATTTAAAGGAGAGGCGCTCTTCAAACGTATCTTCATTAAGAATTACCAAGCGATACTTGTGCAATAGTTTCTTAGTAAAGGCTTTTTTCTTTCGCTTTTCAGTGGACATATTCATGCAAATATAGGCTGTTCCATACTAAAGTTTGCCCTTTAACGCCTGTGAACGGGTATTCTTATTATCTTTGTATTTCTAAATACAAAGACATGAATTTTTTAGGTATATTTCTTGGTATGATGGGTCCCTGGCAAATAGGACTTATTGTTATTGTTGTTTTGTTGCTTTTTGGAGGACGAAAAATTCCTGAATTGATGCGCGGTCTTGGAGGTGGTATTAAAGAGTTTAAGAAAGCGACCAAAGATGATGAGCCTGTAGATAAAATTGAAGAAAATAAATAGTAACGATTTTAATC
>CAZPTJ010000287.1:0-2783 GCA_964589085.1 uncultured Flavobacteriaceae bacterium
TGCCATTTTATATCAATTTAGCTATAGCTATACTTTGATATTTCTCGATTTCTAATTAGCAAGGGGTTGTTTTTCTTAAAATGGCTCAAACATTAGTATTTATAGAGGCTTGAGGAAATTGAAGGGTTTTTCATTACACTAAAAAATTAGTGTATCGCTATTTCAGGACGGGACATTAAAGCAAATAATAAAGCCTCAATAATAACAATTGAGGCTTTTTAATTATATAAAAATGATTTCTTTATGTTCTATCATTAACATAGTTCATTAAGTCTACGTCATTTCCTAATAAGACTTCGGTTGGATTAATACGTCCTTCAGTAGCGGCATTTTCCAGTTTTAATACGCCTCTTGGACAAACTGCCGAACAAATACCACAACCTACGCAACTGGCACGTACAATGTTTTCTCCTTTCTGTGCATAAGCTCTTACATCAATACCTTGTTCACAATAGGTAGAACAGTTACCGCAAGAGATACACTGTCCTCCGTTGGTTGTAATTCTAAATTTAGAGAACAAGCGTTGTTGAATACCAAGTATACCGGCCATAGGACACCCCATGCGACACCAAACACGATTTCCAAGGATTGGATAAAATCCTGTCCCGATAACTCCAGAAAAAACTGAACCTATGAGAAAACCATAACTTGATCGTAATTTATCAGCAGGGAATAAGAAAATTTTACTGTTATCAGTGCCAGAAAAATAGTGTATGCCTATCAATGCTAATACAATAACTAAATAACCTATAGCACCGTAACGTGCATCTTTTCCAAGCTCTTCTTTTTTGAAATACCAAATAACAGCAAAAAGTACACCTAGAAATACAGCTACTCCAATTAAGAATATATCGCGTGTTAACCAATACTTGGTATTATCATAGCCTAAATAAGTACTTATCACAGCAGTTGTCATAACCACTGAGAAAACTAAAACAGAGTGAATCACCCAACGTTCTACTTTCCAGGCGAACATGCTTTTATCTGATAGTTGACGGAAAGAATCTCCAACTGTTTCTGCAAGACCACCGCAACCACATACCCAGGAACAATACCAACGTTTTCCATATTTATAGGTAAGCCATGGAGAGATTACAAAAATGGTAAGAACTGCAAAGACTAAGAAGGCGATACCTATAGTCTGAGCATTTATAAATTGATCTACCCGCCATTGATCAAAGGCATAATAATTCAATGGCCACATCAGTTTCAAATCATTATAGGGTAGTGAAAAGGAATCACTATTTAAACGAGCCATTAATTCTGGAATAAGGAAAGCAAAAGCCGTTTGAAAAAACATAACGCTTATTGTTCGTAACTGTTGATATTTGTTATGACGATACTTCCTTATAAATTTAATCCCGAAAGCTAATATACCAATGGTGTAGAGAGTACCATAGACAAACCATTCACTCGCAGGACTACCTTTTAAGAGATTACTTAAAGGATCGAACAAGGCAATAAGTCCGGTATTAGCACCATCGACGCCTTGTCCTAAACCTAATAGGCCAGCATAAAAATATAAAATGATATAAAAACCTGTGAGGGATATCCCTGCAACCCAGCCCCAAAGACCTCGACTGGATATGGATTTTATAAAAACTCCATGATTTTTAATACCTTCTAATTTTCCCTGATAACTTCCTCTAGCAAATAGAAGTACTCCTAAACTTATAGCAACTAAGGCAATAGTGAGCCATAAACCTTGAGGTTGTAAGCTTACTTTAAAAACTGCTAACAGTAAAATAAGAAGTCCACCCAAGCCTATTGCTGTGCCTACGCGTTGGGTTATATTTAATTGGTTGGATGCGTCTCCTGTTAGGGACATATTACGTTGTATCATAGTATATTGCTACTTTACAGAATTTGTTTTAATTTTTTATATCTTCTTATGCTTTCGCGAAAGCATTATCATAAGCCTGCTTAATCTCTCTTTCATATTGACTAAAGAATTCTGGATCAAAATTGGCTTCTTTCAAGTGTGCTACTACATAGTCTGTACTGCGTTCTTCGGTAAGCCAGCGGTCAAATACTTCATGTCGCATACGGATACCAAAGGTGTTAATTCCTAAGAATTTGCCACTGTCTTTATGAGTGGCTATAGTAATACACTTGGTATCACTTTCATGGATCCAGTGGAAATGTTCTTCCCAATCTTGTTTACTCCGATCACTAAACACCCAGCCATATGTTTGATATTCTATATCAAAAAACTTAGCACTGTTAAACCAGTGTCCCGGATTATAAGCCGTTGGATTTCCACAAATGGTTTGTGCCACGGTTTCTCCCATCATACGACCAGTATACCAAACTGCTTCAATAGGTCTGCGACCATTGATACCTTCATGCTGTTCTGCACAATCACCGATAGCATATACATCAGGTACATTGGTTTCCAGCATAGGATTTACTTTAATACCTCTTCCTAATTCAATACCTGTTTCTTTTAGGAAATCAATATTGGGGGATACTCCTGCCGTAAGTCCTACGATATCACAAGCAATTTCTTCACCAGTTTCTTCCAAAACTACACCGCATACACGACCATTTCCATCATCTTTAATTTCTCTTAAATTGGTTGCTAAACGCAAATCTATATGGTGATTACGTATATGTCTGTTAATCATTTCGCTTTCACCACTAGGTAATACTCCATTCCAGAAACTGGTTTCTCGAACCAGGAAAGTGACAGGAATACCTCTCGATGCTAGCATCTCCGCCATCTCTATGCCTATAAGACCTCCACCTACTATGACTCCACGTTTACACACTTTGTTATTAGG
>CAZPTJ010000287.1:2883-4170 GCA_964589085.1 uncultured Flavobacteriaceae bacterium
CCCATATAAATGTACATCAGTGCTGTACGAGAGAAAAAATAATCAGTCTCCGCAGAGATAATAGTAATTCTTTTATTCGAAAATTTCCTAATGTGTCGGGCGGCGGAAACGCCTGATATTCCGTTGCCTATGATTACAATGTGTTCTTCCATTAAGTTGTCTTTTTGTTTGGCTAAGGGTCGCTTTTCGCGACGGCATAAGTTACAATAATTATGCTATAAGCAAACCTTATGTCGCGCAAAAAATAGGGAATTGACAGCACAATGTTATTTAGAATTATTTTAAATAAAATAAAAATGCAAGGGTTTAAAATGAAGATTTAAATTCAATTATAAAATCATTTTGCGAATTTTTTAGGGGTAAAGTGTAAGCATACTTGTTTAACATTCGACATAGGGCACATCAAAATAAAACTAAAATGAAACAATTAATCATAATCAGCGCATTATTTATATCGACACTTTCCTTAGCGCAAAGCTCTGAGACTTTTATAAATAAATCAGATGCCTTTTTTAAAGCACACGTAACTAATGGCAGAGTTAATTATAAAGCCATTAAAAGTAATCCTGAAGCATTGAATGAATTAGTAGCATTGGCCAAAGACGTTCGCGTTTCAAAAAGTGATGCTGCAAACTATCAGGCGTTCTGGATTAATGCTTATAATATTTCTGTAATTAAGGGTATTGTAAGTAAATACCCAACAAAATCACCTCTTGATATTAAAGGGTTTTTTGATAAGAAGACCTATAGTCTCGGAGGCAAGGAAACGACTTTAAATGATCTTGAAAATAAATTACTGAGAGCAGTTTTTCCTAAGGAAGCACGTTTCCACTTCGTATTGGTATGTGCTGGTTTGGGTTGCCCTCCTATAATAAACGAGGCATATAAGCCAGCTACATTAGAAAAGCAGCTACAGCGTCAGGCGAGTCTGGCACTCAATAATCCAAACTTTATCAAGGTAAAAGGTAAGAAAGTACAGTTATCACAAATCTTTGAGTGGTATAAAGGAGATTTCACACAATTTGGTAGTGAAGTGAAGTATATTAATAAATTCAGAAAGGAGCCTATTGATGAAGGCGCAAAGGTTTCTTACTATCCATATGACTGGAGTCTTAACGAAGCAAAATAAAATTCAAACAACTAAATAACAACTAAGGGTTATGGTCATAGGAGCATAACCCGAAAAAACACAAACATGAAAAAACTAACGCTATTATTAACCCTTATATTTTTAGGAACTTCGATTTACGCTCAAGATGATCAGGATCAGGACAGTGATGATGGAGG
>CAZPTJ010000288.1:0-4169 GCA_964589085.1 uncultured Flavobacteriaceae bacterium
TTGCAGCACTTTCAAGTTGTAATAGATTTTCTAATGCATAATCTGGGTTAAATTATAATATCACTTTTAAATGGTTTTTGAGTACAGAGAACTAAACTTCATTTAGATAATTTACTTTTGCTTCTTGTAAAACTGTTCAGCTTAGTTTGTGACGCTGAACTAAATTCAGCGTGACGATATGACTATTTCTGAAAAAGATGAAGCCTATATCTGGCATCCATTAACACAACATAAAACGAGTACTAACCCTACACCCATAATAAAGGCTGAAGGAGCTGTGCTTTATGATGAAGATGGGAAAACATATATTGATGGGATTGCTTCCTGGTATACAGCAATGTATGGACATTGTAATCCTTATATTATAAACAAGGTTACAGAACAGATGAAACAATTGGATCAGATTGTTTTTACTGGATTTACGCATAAACCTGCCGTTACTTTAGCTGAAAAGTTACTTACAATACTTCCCGATAATCAACAAAAGCTATTTTTTAATGATAACGGGTCTACTGCTGTGGAGGCAGCCATAAAAATGGCATTGCAATACCATCATAATAAAGGAGAACAACGTGCTACGCTTATCGCTTTTGAAGAAGGCTTCCATGGAGATACTTTTGGAGCCATGTCCGTAAGTGGACTCTCTGTATATAATGGACCCTTTGAAGATTATTTTCTAAATGTCGTTCGTATCCCTGTACCCACACCAGATACCCTGGATACGGTAGTAAAAAAGCTTGAAGAAGTTATTCGCACCCATCAATGTGCAGCCTTTATTTATGAACCCCTGGTTCAGGGAGCAGCAGGTATGAAAATGCATAAGCCTTCCCTATTAGGAGCGTTATTACAATGTTGTGCAGACCATAATGTACTGACTATAGCAGATGAGGTGATGACTGGTTTTGGAAAAACGGGAAAACATTTTGCCTCCTTACATCTTGATCAATACCCAGATATCATTTGCTTAAGCAAAGCTTTGACAGCAGGTGTGGTTCCGATGAGTGTAACGACCTGCACGCAGACTGTTTTTGATGCTTTTCTCGATGATCAGATAGCAAAAGGATTTTTTCATGCCCATACCTATAGCGCAAACCCATTAGCCTGTGCCGCGGCAATTGCGGGAATTGAACTCCTGACATCTGTAGAAATGCAAGCAAACATTCGACGCATTGAAGCATCGCATCATGCTTTCGCAAAAGCATTAAAAGCACATTCTAAAGCAAAAAATGTACGTATACAAGGAGTCATTCTTGCTTTTGAATTGGACACGGCAATGGAACGATATGGAAAGACACGTAATGCCCTTTTTGACTTCTTTATGGATCGTGGCGTATGTCTGCGCCCTTTGGGAAATACAATTTATTTACAACCACCCTATATAGTAACAGAGCAACAGCTTAGTGCAATGTATGCATCAATTGAAGAAGCTCTAAATGCTTTCTAAACTGTTGTTTTCTATTAAGGGAAGTAGATTGATAGTGGTATCTTTATTTTCAAGATATACTTCTAACTGCTCATAAATAATATGATCCTTCTTGCCGGAAGTAGTCACATATAGTACTCCCTTTCCCTTGGGACCCTTTATCGGTAAGACGGCGCCCGAAGTACGATCTCCATTATTAATACTAATGTTGTAACTTCCTATACCATCTTGTTCAATAGGTGTTCCCAGTACTTCAATAACTTGTTCGTTAGTCTGTACCATAGCAATAACACCATCATAATCTGTATTTTCTTTAATCTTTTCTACAAGTCCGAAGGCTCCAATGCCTATGGCCACCACGACAATAATAATTAAAGTAAGGCAACCCCCTGCCGGCACTGCCCATTTCCAGTTACGTTGCCACCAACTTCTTTGTTCCTGTAGTCCTTCCATAATATATTGTTTAAACAGTTGTATGTATAAAAGTGAGACATCACGTTACAGAGAAAACACATAAATTTTTTGAAAACACCAGTGTTTGTCCGTTGATGAAAACCTATTTTTGCCTCATATATTTACTTATACCAGTTATTGATTGAAACCAAATATACCAATAGCGATAACAGGCCTTTCGACGATATCTCCATTAGGAAAAACAATGGAGGATGCCTGGGAAGCCTATCAAGATCCCAAAACGGCTATTCGATGGGATGAACAACTACAGTCGTATACCGCGCCCTTAACCCCTCAAGGACAACAGGCCATAGCCCAGCTGCGATTGGAAAACCAGCAATACAAACGACTTGATCCTACTGTTTTATATGGAATATATACGGCGAGAGAGGCCTTTCGACAAGCAGGTTGGGAAACAGATAACTTTGGGATTAATATCGGATCTTCCCGAGGAGCTACACAGCTTTTTGAACAGTATTATGACGCTTTCGCGAAAACAGAAACAGCAGCAACTATTAGTTCTCCTTCGACAACTTTAGGTAATATTTCATCATGGGTTGCACAAGACCTTAAAAGTAAAGGCCCTGATATTTCACATTCCATTACGTGTAGCACAGCTTTACACGCAGTGCTTAATGGAGTGGCCTGGTTACAATCTGGGATGGTTGATCGATTTATGGTTGGAGGTGCAGAAGCATCCTTAACACCCTTTACCATTGCTCAGATAAAAGCAATGAAATTAACACCATCAAAAAACACATTCCATAGTTCTGACGGAGAGCAGCATTCAGAATTTCCTTGTCTGGCATTAGACTTTTCAAAAAAACAAAATACGATGGTGCTCGGTGAGGGTGCAGGAATGGCTTGTCTGGAAGCAGGAGCTTCGGAGAATGCTCTGGCCTATATTTCAGGTATAGGATATGCTACAGAAAAATTAGAACATGCAGCATCCTTATCCGCAAACGGCAGCTGTTTTCAAAAATCCATGACAATGGCTTTGGAGGGTATAGACCCTTCAACCGTTGATGTGGTTATCATGCATGCACCAGGAACGATTAAAGGTGATCTGTCAGAATTTGAAGCAGTGAAAACAGTTTTTTGTAACAAATTACCTGTATTGACTACCAATAAATGGAAAATAGGACACACCTTTGGAGCTAGTGGACTGCTCAGTATGGCCATGGCAGTGCAGTTATTACAGCATCAAAAGTTTATTTCCACACCTTATTTAGATAAGCAGTTGCACCCCTACACTATAGCAAATGCTGATCGCAAAATCAACACCGTTTTAATCAATGCGGTAGGTTTTGGTGGAAATGCCGTAAGTATCCTTTTGACCAGATAATACCTTTTCTGATTTAAAGGTGCTCAAATAAAAAGCAGTCGTTTTTTCTTTAGGCGAAAAATAAAAATTAAGCATAGTGTTCACTACGGTTTATTTTTATTTTGAAGCATAAATGTGAAAACTCCAATTTTTAGTGAGTAATTTTAAGTTAGAAATGGTATGCTACTTTGTCCCTGTGGATAAAGTCTCTATATTAACAGCAACTTTTAAAACGTTTAACTATGCAAGAATGGTTTACCGCATTGTCTACATTTGAACAAGTCTATTGGGGTATTGCTTTAATTGCCTCTGTATTTTTTGTTTTCGTATTGATTACAACACTTATCGGAGGCGATGGAGATGCCTTTGACGGAGATGTCGATACCGATGTTGAAGGGGACGTTGGAATTGGTTTTCAATTTTTCACCTTTAAAAACCTGGTAGGCTTTTTTACGATTTTCGGTTGGAGTGGAATTACTTTTATAGATTCAGGGTATTCTAACGGACTTACAGTTTTATTGTCTACACTATGTGGACTTGCCATGATGTTTGTTATGGCGTTTCTGATGTATCAGATCAGTAAATTAGTTAGTAGTGGTACACTTAATATGCAGAACGCTATCGGTCAGATAGGCGAAGTTTATTTGACGATAGGCGCCAACCGTTCACGTATTGGGAAAGTGCAAATCACCGTTCAGGGTAGTCTAAGGGAATTGGAAGCTTTGACAGATTCAGATACAGATTTGACCACAAATACCGTAGTTAAAGTAAATGAAGTTACTGCTAATGGAATCTTAATTGTAGAACTCACTAAATAACAAAACACATTATGACAAACACACTGCTTATGCAAATAGAAGGACTCAGTTTTATTTCTGTCATTTTAATTACGGCAGCAATTTTATTCGTTTTTATCATTCTTGTCGTTGCAATAAAAAGATATAAACGATGTCCTTCCGATAGAATATT
>CAZPTJ010000289.1:0-4140 GCA_964589085.1 uncultured Flavobacteriaceae bacterium
CAAAAGACTAAAACCAAGGTATAAATGACTAAATTCAAAGAATTTTTAACAACATATCATTCCCTAAAAAACAGTAATAAATCCTTGTTCTATTTTTCTTATTAAACATAAATCTATCGGTATATGCTATTTCAAAAAAGACTACGTCCTTTCCTCTCTTTTATAATTCTTCTGATACTCTCTGTATTAGGTCGGCAATATCTTGCCAAGGTATTACAAGATCAGGGCATTGTGGATTATACATCTCATACCTTATTGTCTATAGGGGTTAATATATTGATCATCCTGATCTCTTTATGGTATATTAAAAAGTATAAGCTGACGGATCTGGCAGGCATTGGAAAAGGAATACTTCAAAAAAAATGGCTGTTGCTTTTTCCATTATATCTGGTCATTATCAATCTTCTGTTTTTGGATCCGGTTCCTACGGATCATCTTGTCTGGAATGTGAGTGCATTGGCACTGCTTTGTCTGAGTATAGGATTTGCAGAAGAATTAAGCCTGCGTGGTTTTATGCAATCCTACTTGATCACACAGTACGGCACTTCGAAGAAAAAGGTAATCTGGTCTGTAATTATAGCCGCCTTTGTTTTTGGACTCCTACACTTGCTTAAGTTTAATAAGGGGCTTTATGGAGAGCTTGCTCAAGTGGCTTTTGCCACCTTTATCGGTGTGATGTTTGGTGCCTTATTATTATTAACAAAACGTCTGTTCCCATTGGCCATATTACATGCTTTGATCGATTTTGCCGCAAAACTGGATGGCCTAGGTGAAGACTATACCTCTGGAATACACGCCTCCAGTACACTGGTAGGATCTGCTGTAACAGTTTTGATCGTTTTACCTTGCCTTATTTATGGATTGCGCATTCTTAAAAAAGGAAAACTACCACTATCTATTCCAGACTAAATGAATTTCATTTTTTTGGTATAACCGCCAAAACATTTAATTTTAAACAATAATTATCCGATCCAGCCTTGCTTAATAAACCTATCCCTGTTCATACGCATGTAAAGACACACTTTATATTTAGTCTCATTGTGGGGGTCTGGTTGGTTATTTTTTTAGTACTTATTGCTCCTTTTGACACCAGCGACTTAAGTTTTAAAGTGCGCTTAGTTTTGCTTCCTCCTTATGGTCTTATATTTTCTATGGTCTATATGATTGGGATTGTCATACAACAGTGGCTATATCACAAGTATCAACGGTGGACGCTGGGTTATGAACTTATCGTATTAGGGATTATATATGTTCTGGGGATATTGGGCTGTTATGCCTATTATAAAACAGATATTATTAACGGCACTTATAGTTTTGTGCGCTTTACGCTCGAAGTATATTTCCCCATACTCACGATCATCTCTACTATTTTACTTTTCGGAAGGTGGTATATCTCCCGCCCTTCAAAAACCAAAAGCGAAAAGATTGTGGTACGTGGAGACAGTAAAATGGAAGTATTGCAGGTCGACCCTTCTGCTATTCTTGCAGCTTCCAGTGCTCAAAATTATGTAGAGGTCTACTATCTGCAGGGTGACGTACAACAATCACAGGTCCTTCGGAAAACCTTAAAAAAGGTACAGGAAGAACTTCCACAGCTGGTACAGGTACATCGATCTCATCTCATCAATCCCAATCATTTTGTACAATGGAAGGGTCATCAATACATCCTTGTAGGAACCTTGGAAATCCCGGTATCCAAAAAATATAAAGCGGTCATCAATGCATCGATTTGATTCATCACAAAAATGAGGGTGTTTATCCCAAAGCCAGTAAAACCAGTATTTCATGGAGAGAAGGTATTTACTTTTGGGACAACAATCAAAAATAGTATGTCATGAAAAAAACGATTATTACCATATGCACTATCGGCCTTATCTCCATGGGCCACGCACAAAAAGATGTGGCAGAGCCACAGGAATTTCTGGATGCTATCATAACCAGAGAACAGAGTATAGGAGTTACGGGAGGTATTTTTCAAGAAAATACAATCAGTTGGTCCGGAGCTGCGGGCAGTGTTGATCAGGAAGGTACGGTGCCTTTTACGGCACAGACGCTTAGCCGTATTGCTTCTATTACCAAACCGATGACGGCGGTGGCCATTATGCAACTCGCAGAACGGGGGGAATTGCAACTGGAAGATAAGGTGCGTAAGTATCTTCCCGCTTTCTCGAAAGCGCACTTAGCACAGATCACCATCAAACAGCTTCTGCAACACAGTTCAGGGCTGAGTGCGTATAAAACGGATAAGGAACGAAGGAATTATATACATTATGCAACACTGGAGGATGCCTTAGGGTTTTTTATAGACCGCCCACTGGATTTTGAGCCAGGTCAGGCCTTTGGATATAGCAGCTATGGGTATACGGTACTGGGACTATTGATCGAAACCGTGAGTGGTATGTCTTATGAAAATTATCTAAAAACACATATTTGGGAGCCTGCAAATATGCAATTTACGAGGTTGGAAACTCCAGGAGGTAACAGCGTTGTGTACCACCAGAAAAAAGCTGGAAAAATAAAGGCTTATCCTGCGACCGATCTTAGCGATCGTCTTCCAGGAGGTGGTGTGGTCTCTACGGCAGAAGATGTATTAAGGTTTGCTCAAGCTTTACTTAATGAAACACTGATTACTAAAGAAAGTCTGGATCAAATGGTGATTAGTAGTGGTTTAAAGAAAGAAGGTAATGCGTATGGTCTGGGATGGTATCTCTATGGGGATAATCCGGTTTTGGGAACTATTATAGGACATAGTGGTGCACAGCTGGGCTGTTCTGCCTTTTTGTTGATCCTCCCTGATAAGCAGGCTGCAGTAACCGTTATTGCCAATACGTCTAGAGCTAATGGCGAAGTGTGGAATGCTGTTATGGGTCTGCTGGGGCAGGTGAAGTAGGTGTATCGCCTTCAATCTAAGATGGTAAGATTAGTAGGCTTGGTTATAGCACATCCAGCGGACTTTTTATTTTCAATATGCTTTGATTACTGACTTTTGTATAAACCTGAGTAGTTTTAATAGAATGATGTCCTAACAATTCCTGAATAAATCTAAGATCTGCTCCAGCTTCCAATAAATGGGTAGCATAGCTATGACGCAAGCCATGTATGCTTATTTCTTTTTTAACACCTGCCTTAATACGCGCTCTTTTAAAGACTTGTTGAATACTAGACTTTGAGTAGGGACCTCCGTATTGTCCTTCTAACAGATAATCTTTGGGTTTATATTGTTTATAATATTGACGCAATAGGGGCAAAAGTTTTTCAGGTAAAGGCAAGTACCTATCTTTTTTACCTTTTGCTCCTACAATTTTAACTTGCATTCTGGAACTATCAATATGATTTATTTTTAAAGCAGCGACTTCAGAAACCCGTAGCCCTAAACCATAACAAAGAAAAAGAGCAAGCTGATGTTTTAAATTTGAAGGTTGATTGAGTATTTTCTTTACATCAGTCTTACTCAAAAGAGAAGGAAGCGTAGAGGGTTTTTTAGGTCGAGGAATATCAAAAAACATTTTAGGTTGATGCAGTACCTGCTCAAAATAAAACTTTATAGCATTTATTTTACCATTAAGCTTGCGCTCTCCCATATGTAGCTCTTGTGCACAATATAAAAAGTAATCTTTAAGTCTTTTTGGGGTAAGATTTTTAACGGGGTATGTTTTTAAAATTCCCAGGAGATGACCAAACTCTGCAAGGTAAATACGTTGTGTGCTAGGACTATAAGATTTAAGTACAAGCATATTTTGCATGGCTTTTAATGCTTCCTTGTTTATATCATCTATATGCTCAATTATTTTTTGACCTATTTCCTTTTGGGGTAATCCTAGTTCTGAACGCAATACTGGTAGGTCTGGAAGATACCAAGCCTTTTTACTCGCACTATACTTTGCCGAAGGAAATCGTTTTCGTAAATCATTTTTAAGTATCTGTGTATAATCAAAGTAAATCCATAGGACTTCTTTACTTCTGTGTAATCCAATTTCAAAATTATATAGTAAAAAATTCATTGCTCATTTTGTATAACAAAAATAACAAACCATATACTGTTATACAAAATGCTCAATATTTAATTTGGTATACTTATTTTATTTATAGTACTTTAGAAATTGTTATACAAAACGCACATTGTTGTTATTTGTGTGTTGT
>CAZPTJ010000290.1:0-4074 GCA_964589085.1 uncultured Flavobacteriaceae bacterium
GGGTTTAAAGATGGTAAAATGTCATACACTATAGCGGCACTAGGAGAAGAAGACTGGGAGATGATCCATGCTTCTGTACTAGTATTTGATAAGGATGGAAACGATGTTTTAGGTGATGAAGAAGTCTAGCCAAGAATTATCAATTATTTCAAAAAAACACTCCGAATCAATGATCTTAAAAAAAGAGATTTTTATGCAGTATATTGGAGACTTCCAGAATTACAGAATTGAAAATCAAGTAAATATAAAAAATGAAACCTTTAAATGGGTTGGATTTGGCAACAATGTAACCTTAGGCTTTCGCGAAAGCAAACTAATCCTATTGCTTATAAATAACTCCATCCTTCATTACAAATCGGACCTCACGCATTTTGGTAATATCCTGAATGGGATTTCCTGCTACAGCAATAAGGTCTGCCAGGAAACCTTCCTGAACCATTCCTAAATGATCCAGATGAAACACCTTTGCATTTATTGAAGTTGCCGATTGCAATGCCTTAATAGGAGTCATGCCGTAGTCTACCATCAATTCTAATTCACGATAGTTTTCCCCATGAGTAAATACACCTACATCCCCACCAAAAGCAATAGTTACACCTGCCTGTAATGCCAATGCAAAACTCTTTCGCTTCTGTCGGATACGATCAGGCTCAGGATCGGTGTTTTTGTTCCAACCTCGATATTGCGTAATAGCATCACCAGCGGCTAAAGTGGGACAGAGTGCTACACCATTTGCTGCCATCAACTTAAAAGTTTCCGGCGTACCACCATCTCCATGTTCAATAGTTTCAACACCCGCTGCTATAGCGCGGCGCATCCCTTCTGGAGTTCCTGCATGAGCGACGACATAATACCCGGCACTTTCGGCAGTCTTAACCATAGCATCCAGTTCTTCTTGCAAAAATGTAGGTTGGGAGGCCGCTCCTGTACGCCAGCGATAATCAGCATATACTTTGATAAAATCGGCGCCGTTTCCTAATTGCCTGCGTACTGCGGCAATACATTCTGTGATACCACTTGCAGATTCTGCTCCTAATGGAACGGTGACTCCATCGTGAAATCCTTTAGGTCCATAAGCTCCTGTAGCCACAATAGCGGGACCTGCAACTAATAGTCGTGGTCCAGGAACGATACCATCATCGATAGTTTTCTTTAAATACACATCGGTATAACCAGCACCTTCAGAACCAAGGTCACGCATAGTCGTCACCCCTGCCATCAATGAGTTTTTGGCATGTACAACACCGCGTATAGAACGCTCTACAGGAGATTCTTTGAGTACCTGATCATTCCAGGTGGTTTCATTATAAGGATGAAGTAGGAGGTGGGAGTGTCCTTCAATGAGACCAGGCATCAATGTCATACCCTGAAGGTCTATAGTATTTGTTGTTTCGGGTACATTTCTATTACTCGGTCCGGCATAACGGATTGTATTTCCTTCAACGACCACTACCCAATCAGTATGGAACGTTTCTCCGTCAAAAACCGCCTCGGGCTGCAATAATGTTTGAGCAATAGTTGTGGTAATGGTTAGCGAAATGATTAGAATTAATACTTTTTTCATTAATGCAATTTTTATTGTTAGGTGATTCCCATATTCATCAGAAGCATATCAAAGTTACCAAGTGCTTTGTCTTGTTTTTTGATTGTTTTGGCATAAGTTAATAATCTCCATAATACGTTTATCTCTGGTGGCTTGACGTTTGGCACTGTGAAGCCAGGATAAGTATCCTTTTCGGTATCCTGGAGCAAAATTAAGATAATTTTCATAAGCATTATGATTATTATCGAAAGCAATTTGTAAGTCTGAAGGTATAATGCCATTTTCTACATCGTCCATAGCCGTCCAGGTTCCGGTTTCTTTGGCTAAACGGATCATTGCCCAGCCGCTTTCCTGAATAAGGTTTTGCTTTTCCAGGTGGACGATATAAGACTTGTTGAGTTTACTCCAGGTACTCTTAGGGTTTCTTGGACAGAAAAACTGTCGACGTTTGGGACCTCCAAGGTTTTTTACAGTACTGTCAATCCAACCATAACATAGTGCAACTCTTACGGCTTCTTCCCAACGCATGCTGGGCTGTCCTGATTCTACTTTATAAAAGATGAGATAGATGCCTTTAGGGTACTTATCGTGATTTTCATGCAACCATTCCCGCCACTCTATATCACGCGGGAAATATAATTCTGGTTTTTCTTCCATAGTGTTTAAAATTAGAAAAAGATTGGAGAATGGAAGAATATTAGCCAAACATTATGAATGAGATTTATTTCATCAATACTGGACATGTTGTATTCATGTATAGGTCGATTTTTAGTTGAGGTATTGCAATTATTGTACATTACGATTTCATAAATCTAGTGTCATGAAATTTTATATGATTTTCTTGTTTCTCATAGCTTCCGGTATAACGTGTAGTGCGCAAGGAGATGAATATCAGTTAATATGGTCAGATGAGTTTGATGGGCAAGGTGCAATTGATACTAATAAATGGCATCACCAAACACAATTGCCCAATGGATCAAGTTGGTATAACGGCGAAATACAACATTATACTAACCGCGCAGATAATTCGTACGTGAGTAATGGTACTTTAAAAATTGTTGCAAGAAAAGAGACTTTTTCGGATCAGGGAGTGACGCTTACACATACTTCGGCACGTTTAAATTCTAAGTTTGCTTTTACCTATGGATATGTAGAAATACGAGCTCAACTACCAACAGGGGCGGGTACCTGGCCTGCGATGTGGACTTTAGGTCAAAATATTACAGAACCTGGTGGTTTTTGGGAACCTACACATGGTACAACGTCCTGGCCCTATTGTGGCGAGATCGATATTATGGAACATTGGGGGAGCAATCAAAACTATGTGCAAAGTGCTATGCACACGCCTTCCAGTTTTGGAAATACGGTTAATAAAGGAGGCCAGACTATTTCAACAGCATCATCTGCTTTTCATGTATATGCTTTGGAATGGACTCCGGAACGTATGGTTTTTAGTGTTGATGGCAATGTACATTATATCTATGAACCAGCAGTACAAAATGGAGAGACCTGGCCTTTTGATGCCAATCAATATATCTTATTAAATGTCGCAGTATTACCTGATATTTTGCCTTCTTTCACACAAAGTATTTTAGAGATCGATTATGTACGCGTGTTTCAGAATCCAGCATTATCCATAGATGAAGCGCTACTGACTAACGCTATTCAATTGTTTCCTAATCCCGTTATAGATACCATGAATGTAGAGATTCCTAATGTACTTTTGGGAGCTAAAGCGAAATTGCACTCCATGAATGGTAAGATATTATTTGATACGTCTATTGATAGTACTACAAATGCTTTTGACTTCTCTAATTTTAAAGCCGGCATCTACCTTCTTACTATTGAAAAAGAAGGCAGACGTTTTATTAAAAAGATCATAAAACAATAAAAAAACGGACACCTGGCTCGCTTTAAATGAAGAGGTATTTTTAATTAATCCTCACAGGTAGCTCCTAATCTGCTGCATTCTGAACCAGTAGCTTGTAAGGCTTGTTTTAATGAAGGTGCAACTACTAAAAATGGGTAATCTTCACCAGAACCGCCTACAAAGCCGCAATAACAAAAAAATGACTTGCTCCATCTCCAAGAGCTCCCCTTGAATGTTTTTCTGACTCTTTTTACTTAGTACGGTGCTTAAGCTTGAAATTTTTTCTAACAGGATACCTATTTTTAAAGAGGAATCTTTCTTATGTTGTTACCCTGCTTTTTAATAAAAACCAGTAGTGTTCGATAAAAGAAAATAGACCGCTTTGCTGCTAGAAAATAGACTATTTTATGATGTTGATTATATGATTTTTACAAAATCAACATAAGGTTTATACTTTGATATTTCTCGATTTCTAAATAGCAAGGGGTTGTTTTTCTTAAAATGGCTCAAACATCAGTATGTATAGAGGATTGAAGAAATTGAAGGGTTTTTTGTCGGACACTACTGAATAAAAACTTGAAATAGTGTTTTATGATGACATTTTCTTTTTAGTACGATGTTGTAATGAATGTTAAACCCAGATTATGCATTAGAAAATCTA
>CAZPTJ010000291.1:0-4046 GCA_964589085.1 uncultured Flavobacteriaceae bacterium
TGTTGTTTACAAAAATCTACAGTAAGACCTGAATAACTCATGACCTTGATCTTGGGTTCATCTTTAAAGGTTTCCTCCAAAAAATTTAAACGTTGCTCCAAAGAAAACATATATTTTTTTGCGGCATTAACACCTATGGCGAGAATGACTTCATCAAATAAAGTTACGCCACGTTCAATAATATCATAATGTCCCATGGTGACAGGGTCAAAGGAACCGGGAAAGACTGCTCGTTTCATAATTTTAAATGTACAAAATATTAACTAGGATAAACGATCTAATTTATGACAGCCGCTATAGCCTGTTGGAACAAATCGCTAAGATTGATTCCAGCGGTTTTGGCCATACGCGGGATAATACTCTCTTTAGAAAGTCCGGGATTAGTATTAACTTCTACAAAATGCGGTTGCTCGTTGTGAAAAATAAAATCTAGGCGACAGATTCCTTTAAGCTTTAAAATACGATAAACACGCTCGGTCATTTCCATAACTTCTTGCGTCGCTTTATCTGAGATGCGTGCAGGGACAATTTCCTGAGAACGTCCAGAATATTTTGCTTCCAGATCAAAAAACTCTCCGTCCGGCACAATTTCACAAACCGGGAGCACTTTCACTTCACCATCATACGGTATGATTCCAACAGAAACTTCGGTTCCGGAAAGAAAGGACTCAATTAAAACCTCATCGTCTTCAATAAACGCTTTTTCAATAGCTGGTACTAACTCGGCTTCCGTTTTTACTTTACTTATTCCATAGCTAGATCCTGCCCTATTGGGCTTAACAAAAACGGGAAGTTTAAGTGTATCTAGAGTAGCTTTCGCGAAAGCATCGTTAAGCACATCTCCCTTATTTACAAAAACAGATTGTGCCATAGGAATATGATATGGTCGCAATACACTTAAAGTATCTCTTTTATTAAAAGTAAGTGCGCTTTGATAAAAATCACAGCTTGTTTGCGGGATGTTTACGGTTTGCAGATAGGCCTGTAAAATCCCATCTTCACCAGGTGTTCCATGAATGGTATTGTATACGGCATCGAAGGTGACGCGTTGCTCATCAATAACAACACTAAAATCATGTTTGTCAATAGGAAGTTTTAATCCATCAGCCATAACACATATCCACGCCGATTTTAAAATATGAACGGCATAAGGAATATATAAGTTACGATCTAAAGCTTCAAGCACTGTAGTCCCACTCTCCAAAGAGATATTAACCTCACTGGAATATCCTCCCATCACAACGGCTATATTTTTTTTCACAAAAATGTCTTTAAATTATTGATTGGGTAAAAGAAAATCTGGCTTTTGTCGTTTATACTCAAAACAGATAGTTTTTACGTTTTTATACTTGTTCTTTTTTACTTTATCTGTGTTAAAATTTTAAACCGTAACTAAGGCTATGCTTAAAAATATTGTCTTGTTAAAGTAAAAAATAACTGCCTCTAAATTTCTAAAATCAATCTGCATTGAGCATATCCAAAAATAGGCGATTCAATGAACGCTACCAAAAGACCATCAATTTTATATCTTTGCCCAAACTCCAATCTGCTATGAGCTTTGTACGATTTTTATTAAGCAAGGTTTTTATTAAACAACTGCTACTTGCTGTAGGTATACTTATCATACTTGTCTTCGTTATTTTATGGTGGCTCAAAAGCACGACCAATCACGATCAACGTATCACCGTTCCAGACCTTAAAGGGATGACGCTGGACGTTGTTGAGCAAGAACTCGACGTATTAAATCTGACCTTATTCCTACAAGACAGTTCTAATTATAATCCTGACTATCCAAGATTCTCGGTATTAGAACAAAATCCTGCCCCGGGTAAATTGGTCAAAGAAGGCCGTAAAATATATTTGGTAACCAATAAATCGGGATATCCAAAATTGCCGGTACCTGATGTTGTTGGAAAAACCAAACGACAGGCAGAACCTACGCTTAAGGCAGTAGGCTTTACCATAGGTAAGATTACCTACACTCCACATATCGCAAAGGACGAAGTTCGAGAGATCAGGTATAAAGGCAAGAAAATTCAACCGGGCACTAAACTTCAAAAAACTTCGGTCATTGACCTTGTCCTGGGTGATGGCAAACGGGATTTCTTGCGTAGTAAGTCCACTCCACCTCCAGCAAAGGAAGATACTGATGACGGAAATTAAAGAGGACCTGAATGCACAGGACGATGAACTTTACGAACATTATAGCTTTATCGCAGGTGTAGGACAGCAACCGCTACGTGTGGATAAATTCCTTATGAATTTTATTGAAAATGCTACACGTAATAAAATTCAAAAAGCAGCCAAAAATGGCAACATCTATGTAAATGATATTGTTGTCAAACAGAACTATAAAGTAAAAGCAGGAGACATCGTTCGGGTCTTATTTGAGCACCCTCCTTATGAGTTTTTATTGACTCCGGAAAACATTCCTCTGGACATCGTTTATGAAGATGATGCGCTGCTTGTGGTAAACAAACCAGCCGGAATGGTAGTACACCCTGGTCATGGGAACTATTCGGGAACACTTATCAATGCACTGGTGTATCACTTTGACAACCTCCCCAATAATAGTAGCGAACGTCCAGGTCTTGTCCATCGCATAGATAAAGACACCTCTGGTTTACTAGTTATCGCCAAAACAGAAGAAGCCATGACACATCTCGCCAAACAGTTTTTTGATAAAACAACAGTGCGGGAATATGTGGCCCTCGTATGGGGAAATATCTCTGAAGATGAAGGAAGAGTTGAAGGAAATATAGGACGCCATCCCAAAAACAGATTACAGAACACGGTCTTTGAAGGAGATGAAGCAGAAAAGGGAAAACCAGCTGTCACGCATTATAAAGTATTAGAACGTTTGGGATATGTCACCTTGACTTCCTGCAAATTGGAAACTGGACGTACCCATCAAATACGAGTCCATATGAAGCATATAGGACATACGCTTTTTAATGACGAACGCTATGGCGGTAATGCCATTTTAAAAGGCACAACATTTACAAAATATCGTCAGTTTGTAGACAATTGCTTTAAAGCATTACCACGTCAAGGTTTACACGCAAAATCATTGGGGTTCATACACCCTTCATCTGGTGATTTTATGCATTTTGAAGCACCCATTCCTGAAGATATGACTTCCTGTATCGAGCGTTGGCGCACTTATGCCACACATCAGAAATAATAGGCTTAAGAAGCGAAAAACACCATATTAATTAGTATAACTCAATTGATTTCATACATCAAAAAGGATCACCTTTCGGATCAATAATTTATGCCTATCGTTTTTAATGTAATATCTATCATAGTCCAACTTATGTTTATGAAGATTCATTATTTTTGAATAAAGAATTTCTTATGAAATGAGCATAAACAAATTTGATTTGTTGTTTGCCAACTGAAGTAATTAAATTTTTTGTGCGAAAGCGCAACGGTTGATATAAGCAGAAAATTTTTATTTGTTTCATTTCTATGAAAGAAAAAATTTCAAATAGATGAAAATTGTTATATCTCCTGCAAAGTCGTTGGATTTTGAATCAGCATTACCAACAGATCGATATTCGGATCCTCAATTTATCGAGCAGGCTTCAAAATTAAATAATGCGCTTTCGCGAAAGTCAAAAAAAGCCATTGGTGAATTAATGCATCTAAGCGATAAACTGGCGCAACTCAATAAAGAGCGTTATCAGGAATTTCATACACCCTTTACTCCTGAAAACGCACGACCAGCTGTTTATGCTTTTAATGGTGATGTCTATATAGGTCTTGACGCTTATTCTATTCCAGAAGATCACATAGATACCCTTCAGGATAAACTGCGTATCCTTTCCGGAATGTATGGCGTATTGCGCCCGTTGGATCTTATGCAACCGTATCGATTAGAAATGGGAACAAGCCTAAAGGTAGGACGTAAAAAAAATCTATACGAGTTTTGGAGAGATACGATAACTGCTCATTTAAATCAAGAATTGGAAGAAGGAGAGTTATTTATCAATCTTGCCAGTAATGAGTATTTTAAAGCGGTACAACCTAAAGATTTAAAAACC
>CAZPTJ010000292.1:0-4037 GCA_964589085.1 uncultured Flavobacteriaceae bacterium
CAAACTTAGGCGTGTAAAAAGAGTACATTTGAAGTACGTAATTATAAGATTTTAAATATGATTTATTCCTTTAAAGGGCACATACCCGTTATTCATGAATCTAGTTTTATACATCCATTGGCGGCAGTGACAGGAAATGTAATTATTGGTAAAAACTGTTACATAGGTCCGGGAGCAGCAATACGTGGGGATTGGGGAGAAATCATATTGAAAGATGGTGTTAATGTCCAAGAAAACTGTACGGTACATATGTTTCCTGGAAAATCGATTGTACTCAAGGAAAGTGCTCATGTTGGACATGGGGCTATTATCCACGGTGCAAATCTGGGAAAGAACTGTTTGATCGGTATGAATAGTGTGATTATGGATGGAGCTCTGATTGGAGATGAGTGTATCGTAGGAGCTATGACATTTGTTAAAGCGGAGGTGATCATTCCTTCACGTAGTTTGGTTGTTGGGAATCCTGCCAAAATAATTAAAGAAGTTAGCGATGAAATGATTGCTTGGAAAACGGCGGGAACACAATTGTATCAGCAATTACCAAGAGAGTGTTATGAAAGTTTAAAGGAAGTTAAACCGTTACGGGAAATACCTGAGAATAGACCAATACAAGAGGATTTTTATAAAACGTTGAAAGAATTAAAAAATAAAGATTGAGTTTGCAAAACTCAAAGAGATTTAGGGTAGGGTAATCTCATTATAAGCTGTTTCAAAGAAACAATTCCACTTAATTAAACAAAAAAATATATGAAAATTAATTTTACTCTATTATTCCTTATTGTGTGCTGTACATTAAGTGCACAAACCCAAAATTCAAATAACGTTTCATATGTAGAAAGCGCTTCTACTTTTACACATGTAAATTCATTAGCTTCAAGAATAAATGAATTAACTCCCGCGATTATCGAACAAAAAGAAATGCAGGACGGTATTGGTGTTAGACGTTATAAAAGAAATGTCATTCCTAATAAAGGAAGACAAAAGGATATTTTTTCTGCAAATCCCCATCCTCTTCAAGGAAGTATACAGGGAAGAAATCCAGATTTAGTTTTTGATGCAGCCGTTTCTGGTTCATTACCTACAGATCCGGCCTTAGCCGTCGGGCCGAATCATGTATTTGTAGTATTTAATACAGGATTTACTATTTATGACAAGGATGGAAATCAATTACTTGGGCAGACGGCTCCTGAACCTGCTATTTTTCCTATGGCAGGATGCTGTGATCTAACTGTTTCGTATGACCCCACAGCGGTTTCGGCGTCTAACCCAACCCCAGGAAGATGGGTGTTGTCGTATCTTACAGGTGCAGGTGCAGGTGCACAATTAGCAGTATCGGATGGTCCTGACCCTATAAACGACGGTTGGAATGTATATAATATTCAAGGACTTGATGATTATAATAAATTATCGATATGGAGTGATGGATATTATATGACAGATAATGATATAGATTCCGATTCAGATGTTTTTGTTATTGATCGACAAGCAGCGATTGATGGAGAACCTGCAGCAAATGTTGGAGTCCAGGGAATTGTTTTGCCTAATAGAATAACAAACAATACTTTTGGTTTTCTAGGTACACTTCAGGTATTAAATGTTATTGATGACAATATGCCAGATCCAGGTAATGCTTCGGTAATAGAATTACGGGATGATTCAATAGGAGGTGTATCTTCAGATGGAATTAACGTATGGACAATTAATGTTGATTTCGATAATCCTGCAAATACTACGGTTTCAAACCCTCAGGAAATTGATCTTACCCCCTTTGATACAGTTCTAGGAGCTGGATTTGGAACCTTAGATCAAGCTAATGGCGGAGAGGTTTTAAATGCCATACCATATACTATTATGAACCAGGCACAATACAGAAAATTTTCTGATCACAATTCTGCCGTATTTAATTTTTCTATTAATATTTCGGATGGCGGTATTTTAGCAGGTATTCGTTGGGTTGAATTTAGACAAACGGCTGATGGAGAACCTTGGACATTATTTCAAGAAGGAACTTTTGCTTCTCCAGATAATAAACATGCTTGGATGGGTAGTTTGGCTATGGATGAACAAGGTAATATAGGGATGGGATATAGTGCTATGAATGGAGATAATAATGTTCCTCTTGGTATATATCAAACAGGTCGGTTTGCTAATGATCCTCCAGGAGTAATGTCTATTGGAGAACAAGAAATTGCTATAGGAGCAACACTTAATAGTTTTGGGTCTAGTAGATATGGAGACTATTCAAAAATAGATATTGATCCGATAGATAATCAAACGTTTTGGTATATAGGAGAATATAGTAGTCTTGTAAATGATAGAGCAGATGTTGTGGGTAGGTTCCAGATTGCTCCAGAAGCCGATAATGATGTTGGTATAGTAAGTATTGACACTCCAGTAGACGGAGACTTGTCTGCACTTCAGGATGTCACTGTAACTATTTTTAATTTTGGTATTAATGAGGTGAGTAATTTTGAAGTATCCTATACCATAGATGGTGGAACTCCAGTGGTAGAAATGTTTACAGGAACAATTGCTAGTGCAACAAGTGCTCAATTTACATTTTCACAACAAGCAGATCTTACCATCGTTGGACAAACATATGTTATCGAAGTATGTACTGCTTTAGATATTGACGAAAATGAATTTAATGATTGTGCTACAACAGAAGTAATACATTTAAATCCTGATGATGTGGGAGTTACTTCACTTATTGCACCAATATCAGCTTCGGGCTTATCTGATTCAGAAGATGTAACTATTGAAATCACCAATTTTGGTAGTGCTACACAAACTTCTATCCCTGTATTTTACACGATAGATGGAGGGGCTCCAATTATGGAAACCTATACAGGATCTATTGCTCAGAATGCAACAGATACCTATACATTTACTGTAACTCAAGATCTTTCTGAATTAGGAGATTTTGTGTTTGTAGCCGGAACAGAACTTCCCGGTGATGCTGATACTACAAATGACGATATTACTGAAACTGTTAGTAATTTTCTTTGTATGCCTACCTCAGATTGTGCAGGCTTTGGTGATGGTGTAACACAAATCCAATTAGTTGATCAAGATGTCATTACAAATTGTGGAACTGCTCCTGATGGTTATAGTGATGATACTGATACAGTATTTAATTTTATTTTAGACGAAAATCCATTTGAAGGGACGCTTCAAGTAGGTTTCGGTGGAAACGAATATGCTATTTGGATCGATTTCAATGATAATAATAATTTTGAGAGTGATGAATTGGTTTCAAATAATGTTGTGCCAACGGCAAATCAGGACTTCAATTTTACGATAGATCTCAACATTCCTGTTACTCAAATTGGAATGCATACTATGCGCGTCAGAACCGTTGACCCTGCATCTGGAGATGATCCACTAGATCCTTGTGCAAATGGAACTTTCGGAAGAACAAATGATTATACAGCAAATATATCAGGAACATTAAGTACTGAAGATTCGGAATTTGCATCGACAGATTTGGAAATTCGTTATCTGCTTAACAATCAGTTTGAAGTGATATTCAATAATACCACCAGTTTTCAAGAACGTTTACCTATAACCATATATAATACTTTAGGACAGGCACTGGCTTATTATACAGTTGAAAATAATGGATTTGGTTATTCCCGAGTTATTGATATGTCCTATGCAGCGGCGGGAATATACTTTATAAAAATAGGAGATAATAGCTTAAATAAAGTGGCAAAAGTCGTTGTCAATTAATTAGACTGTTTGGATACAAAGACTAGTAAACTTTTTTTAGAAAAAAGTTTAAGTTTACTAGTCAAAATATATTTCCACGAAGGTCCATAATTTTTATAAGTGTATTGATAAATTCTATTCATAATTAAGTATTAATAATGAAATGTTATGCTGTTTTTTCGTCATAGATGATGTAAGAAATAGAGTGAGATAATAATACTAAAATTTAGAAATTATGAAAACTATATTCGAAACATTATCCAAAAAAATGAAAATATTATCCTGTTTTAGTAGTTATGCAATACACAGATAGAATGGTCCTTTGT
>CAZPTJ010000293.1:0-4001 GCA_964589085.1 uncultured Flavobacteriaceae bacterium
ATAATCGTAGTAAATCCTTTTTCTCGGAAGTAATCCATAGCATTAGGAGATCCGGTAACCAATATAAAATCACCACCCCAACCACCTAAACTTTTAATAACGCCTTCTTTGTAATCTGAAAAGTGTTGATTTGTTATTGTGGGTAGTTGAACCAGCTTCGAAATAATGGTCTCATGGGTAGTGAGCAAGTTTTCAAAAGTCTTTAATGATGAACAAGATTGAATCTCTTGTGTTATTTGTGTAATCTCGATTATAGCCTGTTTTAAATTGGATTTAGTAGCAGTTTTATATTGTGCTATAGATTGTCGGCTATTTTGTTTTTTGTTGAGATAGACAAAAAACAGATGATTTTTAAAAGAAGGAGAAAAATCAATGGATTGAACACTAGGGTTATTGCCTTTTAATGAGAAAGTAATAGGTGTTTTTGTGCGTGCACAGGCAATATCATAACCACTTCCACCAAAGGTGTTTTGTAATAGAACATAAGGATTAACATTTGCCCAAGAGGCGATATTATTAATTAGTGTAGAAGACGACCCTAAACCCCAATCCTTTTGGAATGATAACTTAGACTGTATTTTGAATCCCTGATTGTTCTTTAAAAAATGCGGATTGAGCTTTTGCGTTTCTTTTAATATGGAGACTAACTTTTCAATAATAGAGTTTTGTATTGTTGGAGCTAAAGACGGTAGTTTTAAGTGTGTCGTAAACCATACAGAATTATCTTCCAGAAAACTTGTCCAGATAATATGAGATTCATCAATAGGTGTTATTGATAAAGACTGTCCTTGTTGTGTAGGCAGTGCTAATGCTGTTGCTCCATCCAGAACGACATACTCTCCCGTTAATAATAATTTACCATTACTGTAAAAAGTAGACACGTTAATTTCTTAAAGTATTTAAATAATCTGAAACACTGTTATAACTTACTTTATTGGTCTTAAAATAGGTAATCGCCAATTCCTTTTCTGAAGGTGTTGCCTCAAACTGATTAAGAATATTCATAAGATGCATTTTCATATGCCCTTTTTGAATACCAGTAGTAACCAGAGATTTCACAGCAGCAAAATTTTGTGCCAGACCTGCCGTAGCAACTATTTGCATCAGCTCTCTTGCTGAGGGTTGTTGTAATAAAGCCAAAGACCATTTAGCAAGAGGGTGCAGTTTTGTAAGTCCGCCTACTGTTCCCAGAGCCAAGGGAATTTCCATCCAAAATGTAAAAATGCCATGCTCTAAAGAGGCTTTCGTTAAACTGGAGTACTGTTCATTTTTAGCGGCATAAGCATGCACTCCTGCTTCTACGGCTCTAAAATCATTGCCTGTGGCGATGACTACCGCATCAATACCATTCATTATTCCCTTATTATGGGTAACTGCTCTATACGGTTCTACTTCGGCAATTTGAATGGCTTGAATAAACTTTTCGGCAAAGACCTGACCTTCAATATCTTTTTCGGTTAATGCTTCGACGGGACAAGACACTTCAGCATGTACAATACAATCAGGCACATAATTAGACAATATACTCATGATGATGTTCAATGAGGTGTCTGGCTTTTTTTCGCTAAAGCGAGTGTCCATTTCAAAAAGATCACTAAAAGTTTTAGCAAACTGTTCCAGACAACTATTGATAAAATTAGCCCCCATAGCATCCAAAGTTTCAAACTCACAATGTAGCTGATAATAGTGAGTTAAAGCCGATGTCTTATCTATTAATGATATACTTTTTAAACCACCACCACGTCGCTCCATATTGGCCATAATTACACTGGCACTATCAATAAGTTGTTGCTTTATGTCATTAAAAAAAGTTTGCAGTAAAGTATGATCTCCTGAATAGGTAAAGTGTACCTGGCCTATTTTGGTTGTATTTAGAACTTTGGTTTTAAAACCGCCACGGACTTGCCAGAACTTGGCAGCTTTACTTGCAGCGGCAACAACCGAACTCTCTTCGGTTGCCATTGGGATGGCATACAGCTTGTCATTGATCAGGAAATTAGGAGCCACACCCAGAGGAAAGTAGTAGTTGCTTACCGTGTTTTCTATAAACTCATCATGAAGTTTTTGTAATTTAATGTCCGTATTCCAGTACTGTTCCAGAACATGTTGTGCTTGAATAGGATCCTCAAAATACGTCTTCGAAAGCCAGGTAATTTTTTCTTCTTTTGATAATTTGGAAAATCCTGAAATGGATTGGATCATTTCTATAAATAATTAGCGCTGCCGCAAAGATAGGTAGAATGTTAAGACCCCTTTATAATAAGGTGCTAACTACAATATTCTAAGTGTTTCTATAGCTATTATTTGTATTTAACAGCAAAAGCGCCGATTTTTTGACGAATTTTTAGTAAAATTGGAGACTTTTTTGAGATGAAATAATCCTTATGAAAATTTATACTTTAGTGATTGCCGCTTTTCTTCTGGCTTCACCTTTTACAAGTGCACAGCAAAAATCAATTTCTTTAGAAGACATATGGAGTACAGGAACCTTTAGGGTAGAGCGCCTTGGATCTTCTCATCCTATGAATAATGGTAAAGAATATGCTGTTAGAAATGTTGATCGGACTAGTGGCTCAAGCAGTGTTGATATTTACAGTTATGATAGTGGGGAAAAAGTAAGAACTTTAGTTAATTCTGCAGATGTGGATGATCTGGATTTCTTTTTGAGTTACAAATTTAGTGCAGATGAGACACAAATATTGCTTACTTCAAAAATCAGATCTATTTACAGACGTTCTTCTTTAGGAGAGTATTATGTATTTAATACGCTTACGCGAAAACTGACTAAGGTTAGTGATGAACTTATTCAGGAGCCTACCTTTTCACCAGACGGTAAAAAAATAGCTTATGGGAAAGATAATAATCTATACATATTTAATATAGAAAGTCGAGTAACCGAGCGAATAACGTCTAATGGAGAGAAAAATAAAATCATCAATGGTATTACAGACTGGGTATACGAAGAAGAATTTTCTTTTGTTAGAGCTTTTGACTGGAGTGCTGATAGTAAGCATCTGGCATATATTCGATTTGATGAAACCGATGTTCCTGAATTTTCTATGGATGTCTATGGAAAAGATTTGTATCAGACGCAACAGGTTTTTAAATATCCTAAAGCAGGTGAGGCTAATGCTCATGTTTCTTTACGTGTTTACGATATTGAAAAACGCTTGTTGTCGGTAATAGATCTGGATGCGCGCGGCGCGTATTATATTCCTAGAATTGAATGGACAAAAGATGCAAATGTGCTTTCTATTCAAACGTTAAACAGGCATCAAGATCATCTGAAACTGTTTTTCTACAATACAGCAACCCAAAAAGTTTCTCTTATTCTGGAGGAAAAAGACGATGCTTATGTAGATGTTACTGATAACCTAACTTTTCTTGAGGATAATAGTTTTATATGGACCAGTGAGAAAGATGGATGGAATCATATCTATCATTACAATAATGACGGATCTTTGAAAAATCAAGTGACTTCTGGAGATTGGGAAGTGACAGATTATTATGGTTATGATGCCAAGTCCGATCAAATCTTTTATCAAAGCTCAGAAAACGGAGCCATAAATCGAGGTGTTTATGCTGTTAAAGCAGATGGTACTAGAAAAGAAGCTCTTGCCGCAGGAGCTGGAAGTAACAGTGCAGATTTCAGTGCAGATTTCAGTCAATTTATATTGTCCTATAGCAGTACAGAAGTACCCTGGCGTTTCACGTTGAATAATGGAAAAAACGGTAAACTTATACGAACCATTAAAGATAATCAAGCATTGCAAAATATGATGGGTGATTACCGGATCGCACCAAAAGAGTTTTTCACACTTGATGTTAATGGAGTGTCTTTAAATGCCTATATGATTAAACCTTTAGATTTTGACGCTTCAAAAGAGTATCCTTTATTTATGTATCAATATTCAGGACCGGGTTCACAGCAGGTTAAGAATACCTGGAATGGAGCCAATGATTACTGGCATCAAATGCTGGCAGCCGAAGGTTATATTGTG
>CAZPTJ010000294.1:0-3979 GCA_964589085.1 uncultured Flavobacteriaceae bacterium
TATATTTCTAACTCTTTCATAAGGTCATCGTACGTATAGTACATTTTTTGCTCGTCACTACCCTTTTTATTGGCAGTATAGAGCACATCAACTCGTATTGCTTTTAAACCAGTTACCGCCTGTAAATCATCTAGTTCAACAACCTCAATATTGGGACCTAAATAATTTTTGGCTTGAAGGAAATGGATATATTTTAAATACTCTCTTTCATCCTGTTTATGGCTATAAACAATAGCGATCTTTCCTTTTTGAGTTACTCTCTCGTTGGTTCCTTTAATATAAGCCTTATCCACACGTTTTTTGACAACCTCATAACGTGCATTATAAGTCCCATCTACATCAAAACGTTTTTCGTCCATTCTGAAACGCACAGATAATGACGTATTAAAAACGAGAATCATTGAAGCTACATCAAGCGGATGTGGCAGCTTTTGCGAAAGCTTATAATGCTCATTTTCCATTTCACACATCACCTGCAATTGCCACAATCTAAGATTATACAGATAGATTTTATTAAAGCTATCTTTTCTGGTAATTGTCTCTCCGATATACATATTATGCTCTACCCCATCCGTCTTAAAACGCTCAAAAAAGTGAGGGTACATCTGTTGTGCTTCTTTTTGTTTTTCATCCAAAACAGCCGCCAATCGCTTATTAATTAACATTACAGAATCGTCATAAGCCTTTCTATATTTATAGATAAGTCCCATGCTATCTTCAATTTCATTGCGATATCCTTCAATTTTATTTTTAAGATCAATATCCTTTTCTTTGAGATGTGTAAATAGTGGTCGAAGATCTTTACTAAAGAAATTTAGAATTCTCTGTTCACTATCGACTTCCAGTTTTTTCTTCACATTCTCTACAAAAGTGTCAAGTCTAAAAATGTATTCTTCCAGAATAGGTAATTGCTGAACCTTTATGGCTTTATTAAGAATTTTTCTAGCGTTTCCGAGTTGTAGTAATAAATCTTTTTGAATCGCCGTATTTCTTGCATTAGAAGATCCTTTTATATCTATCTGACCGAATAGAGGATAAACTTCTTTAAAGACAATATCCCTGAACATTACTTCAGTATTTTCATCAGTTTGAGCCGTCATTACCCGTTTAGCCTCTTGTTTAAATTTCCAATATACACTGGGATGTATTGAAGTACATTCGTTTTGAATAATAATTTCCAATTCATCTTCGGTACGTGCCTTAGACCTCAGGACTTCATCTACCAGATAAGGCATAATATCCAAAAGCTTATTGGCATTAATACTATTAAGTTCCTGTTTATTAGGAGATACTAATTCCAATAAACCCAAAAATTCATCTCCATTAGTAATAGGAGCAAAAATGGCACTTTGTATCCCTTGATCTAATAAGCTTCCATAGAAGTTTTCTTCAGGAAAAGATTTAGTATACTTCACAACATCAGAAACAGAAAAGAATTGTTTTTCTGTAAAAACGGCTTTATATGAACTCGTGCACATCGCAGTATCACAAAATTCACTTCTAAGTGCTCCTAGCACAAAACTATCCACTGCCTTATATGGTATTTTCTCAAGTCGCTTTTCCTCTGCATTATAATTGGAAAAACCTATTTTAAGGTCATTTAAGTTAAAAATCGCTCTGAAAACATTCTGAAAACCCTGAATAAAATCTCCATCCCCTTTATCATATTTCAGCAAAGTGTTTTTAAAGTCTGATATGGAGACATCTGCAGTAACATTAAATAGGTTTGCTATTACAAAGCCCTTAAATCTATAACTTTTAGGAGGGAATTTCTCTTTCCATAAATCAATATCATGGAAATTATCGAGTAACTCATTAACATCTTCCTGTGTTATCGTTTTGGCATCAGGCGCCTTTTCAATATCTATATAGTCGCCGTTATACAATATGCGATAATGCTTCATTATTCCGTTTGCATCAGGAATATCATAATAAAATGGCCGTCTAAAATCTATAGCATAATCATAATGTTGTCCCAGAATAATACTACATCCCATAATGTAGTAATGATCTTCATTAAAGTTTTTAATCTCCGGTTCAAATCCTTCTCCAGCAGCGTTTATTATGTTTGTATACCTTCTACTAGTCTTAAAAGCTGTTTTATTAAAAGGTAGGCAGGCCATTTTGATTTCATTATCCTGAAGTACAGATGAAAACATATCTTCTAGGATATTGTCTATTTGTGGTTGATAATCAAAAGATTCATTATAAGTGATCCCATCAATTAATTGCGGGTATTTGTCAGCAATTTCCATGACCCTCTTGGCACGCTGCACGACTAAAGGGTTCTCCTCATTTAAATTTGCGCGATAGACATCAATCAATTTTTTAAAACTAATTTTTATATCTAAAGGAAAATCTTCTGTTAAAACGTCCATTTTTTTTAATTAAAAGCGTTTATTTTGTGAGTTGTTTATATTGAACTATTTTAATCTTAAATAGGACAATAATACTCAAAAAAGAAATTTTTGTTACCCAAATTTAAGGATTTATGAAAAGATTAGTCATGGCTTTAACAGGGCTTTTAGTTATTGCTTGTTCAAAAGAAAGTGGTTTTGTTATTGATGGAACTACTGAAGGGTTTGAAGATGGAGCTAAAGTATATATTCAAAAATTAGCTCAAAACAATCGCTTAATACCTATCGATACTGTGGAAATAAAAAAAAGTAAGTTTAAGTTAAACTTTCCTTTTTCGGGTGCTCCTGAAATTAATGTACTAACCACTTCCGAGACAAAAGATAGAGTATTACTTATCGAAGAAAATGAGGTGATTACCATTAAATTATTTAAGGATAGCTTATCGTCTTCGGTTATTAGTGGAGGAAAAGAAAACTCTTTATTTTATAATTATATTCAATCGAGTAAAGAACAAAATGCCAAAAAAAGTGAGCTTGGTCAAAAACTGACTACATCCAGAAGAGAAAGTGATGGTATAATGGTTCAGGAAATTACGTCACAATTAAAAGATCTGGATATTTCAACAAAAAAGCAAAAGCAGGATATTGTAAAAAACAATCCTAACTCTATAGTTTCCATTATAGTTTTATCCGACTTAATTAACGGTAAAGCACTTGATATCTCTCAGACTGAAAATTATTTTGAAAAAATTTCTTCTGATGTAAAAGCAACGCCTATGGGAAAGAGTATTGGACAATATATTGCACAACAGAAATCCCAACGCATTGCGGCTAAACTTGCTGATGTTGGCAATAAAGCGCCTGAATTTAAAGCTCCTACTCCTGAAGGTGAGGAGTTAGCACTTTCTGAAACTTTAGGGAAATATACTATAATAGATTTTTGGGCTTCCTGGTGTCGCCCTTGTCGGATTGAAAACCCTAATGTCGTGAGAGTCTATAATAAATATCATGATCAAGGGCTTAATATAGTGAGTGTATCACTGGACCGTAAAGGCCACGATAACAGATGGAGAAAAGCCATTGTGGATGATCAAATGGACTGGTATCATGTCTCCAATTTACAATTTTGGCAAGATCCTATTGCAAAAGATTATGGGGTTCGTTCTATTCCAGCAACTTTCCTACTCGATGAAAATGGAGTCATCATTGCAAAGAATTTAAGAGGACCTGCTCTTGAGAGAAAAATGAAAGAGCTATTTGAAGATAGTTAAGCTTAAAAAATAAAAGAAATAAAAAAAAAAAGAGGCCGTTCAGAAAGTAATTTTGGACGGTTTTTTTATTTGTGATACTCCTGATTTTGTGTTTTGATGGCCTTTGTTGAGTTGATTAGGTTAAAAGTGTTTTTAGCTGGTTATTCAGTTTTTTTAGGTTGTGTGCCATTGTTATAAGTCCTATTTCGGTATTTACGTTATTGATTCCCCTTAGCATAAAACGTTTGAAGTTCATATTGTGTTTCATATTGCCAAAGATGGCTTCAATACCCCAACATCGTTGTTTGCGATGTTTGATATAGCTAAATTGATATAAAATGGCATATGATATTTTAAAAGAAAAAGTTGAAG
>CAZPTJ010000295.1:0-3975 GCA_964589085.1 uncultured Flavobacteriaceae bacterium
TATATAAATGTAAACTTTTTACTATACTGTAGAAAAGTGATATGAGAAATAAAAAATCCTGAGTGTTTTGAACTCAGGATTTTTATAATAATATTATCGTGGACTTATATTACCAGATACGAACACGTTTTTCTGGTTTAAGATACATGGGGTCTCCTTCTTTAATTTCAAAAGCTTCATAAAAAGCATCTATATTTAAAAGCGGTTGAACAGCTCTTACCATCCCCGGAGAGTGTGGATCTGTCTTTACTTGTGTACGTAAAGCTTCATCTCTACTTAAGGTACGCCATACGGTTGCCCAGGACATAAAAAAGCGCTGTTCTGCTGTAAAACCATCGATATCATTTGGACGTCCATTTTCGGTAAAGTAACGTTGTAAACCGTCATAAGCTCCTAGAACACCTCCTAAATCACCAATGTTTTCACCTAAAGTAAATTTTCCATTAACATATACACTGTCCAATACTTCAACCTGACCATATTGTTCTGCCAGTGCATTACCACGTTCGGTAAAAGCAGCAAGATCCTCATCAGTCCACCAGTTTTTAAGATTACCATCAGCATCAAAACGAGCACCACTATCATCAAAAGCATGTGAGATTTCATGACCAATTACAGCTCCAATTCCTCCGTAGTTTACGGCTTCGTCTGCCTGATAATTATAAAATGGAGGTTGTAGGATGGCTGCAGGAAATACAATTTCATTATTTAATGGATTGAAATAGGCATTAACTGTTTGTGGAGACATTCCCCACTGGCTTTTATCAACCGGCTCACCGATATCTGCAAAATTTTTGTCTTGTGACCACTTTCCGGCAGCTGTAATATTCTCAAAATAGCTCTTATCTCTGGATACTTCCATTGCAGAATAATCTTCCCATTCATCCGGGTATGCTATTTTAACCGTAAACTTATCTAGTTTTTCGATAGCCTTTTTCTTGGTTTCTTCCCCCATCCAATCTAACCTTTTGATACGCTCTTTATAAGCCTCAATAACATTAGCAATCATTTTTTCTGCTTTTGCTTTTGCTTCCGGAGGGAATTTTGCATCTACATATAATTGTCCAAGTGCTTCTCCCACGGTTCCGTTAACTGTAGCCAAAGCACGCTCATCTGCCGGGCGCTGTGCTTTAGAACCTCTTAAATAATTGCTGTAAAACTCCCAGTTGGCTGTTTCTATGTCTGTTGTAAGTCTTCCTGAAGAACTATTAAACGTATCCCATCGTACTAAGGTTTTAATATCTTCAATGGGAGTATTTTTTATAAAGTCGTTTAATGATTCCGTATAACGAAGTTGTGTTACAATTAAAGTGTCAAATTTCTTAGTAACTCCAAGATCAACAATTAATTTTTTAAGATCAATAGCAGAAAGCATGGCATCAGCTTCGGCGATACTACGCGGATTATTAAAATTACGTGCATCCCTACTTTCTACTTTATCAAGTCTGGGTTCGGCAAGTGCCGTTTCCATGGCTAGAATTTTATCGGCAGCGGCAATTGCTTCTTCCTCAGAATCTCCTAACATTTGCAACATTCTTGCAATATGTTCTTTGTATTTTGCCCGAATTTCTTTGGACTTATCATCTTGTTCCAAATAAAAATCTCTGTCAGGAAGACCTAATCCATTAGCGCCAAGATAGACAGCATTCATCGCACTATTATTTAAATCGGCCTGAACACCAATACTTACAAATGGAGAAGATACTGCAGGATTTTTGGCTAAAACTGTTTGAAGATCATTTATATTTTTAATGCCTTTTATATCATTTAATGCGGATTGAAGCGGTTTAAGCCCAGCTTTATTTCGCGCTAGCGTATCCAATTTGGTATCAAAAATGGCGAGGGCTTTGGCCTGATCGGTATCACTGCCATAATTTCCTAGTTCTTTAGCATCAGCCAGAATTCCTAGAACATCTGCATCTGTAGATTTTCGCAATACGCTAAATCCTCCCCAACTCGGACGATCTGCAGGAATTTCTGTGTTTTTCATCCAGGAACCATTTACATAATTATAAAAATCGTCCTTTGGGCTCACAGAGGTATCCATATTTTCCAATACAATGCCTGGAATCTTTTCTTCGACTATAGCGGTGTCCTTTGTTTCTTGCTTGCAACTGATAATAAGTACCGTTCCCAGTAATATAAAAACAATGGTTTTAAGGGTCTTCATGTCTCTAATTTTTTGTTCGATTAAAATTTGACGTTATTCTTTTAAAATTGTTACAATTTTGAGCCTAAATGAGATTTCTTCTACAGCAGATTTATCCCGTACGCTTGAATGTAGTGTATGTTGGTTGTTCTTCAGGGATATTTTCAATGGACTTTTTCTGCTGTTCTTCAAACTCTTTGAGTATCTCTTCCACACTTTTGGTAAACACATGATTTATTTGAAGATTTAAATCTTGAAAAGCATTAAAAACACCAGTAATTTCGAGTCCGATACGATCGGTATCCGGACGGGTTTTGAAAATGAGGTTTTGTACAACCTTTAACTGAGTTTCAACAGTAAGCAAGCGTGCATTAATTGCGGAAGTATCTAAAGTGTCTGGAGTAAGATTAAACGCTGCTTTTTCAGCTTCTTCTTGATTTTCAAAAATAGAAGCCATGCGAGGAATAATGCGCTGTAAATCTGTAAGTGTTGGGTTTTTAAGACTATCCAGGTTTTTGGTCAATGAACGATAGACATTCCAATCCTTAGTGGCCTTAGTGGCTTCGGGGATTAATTTTAGTATTGCTTTTGGTTGTCCAGCATGGGCAATCTTAAGCGTATCAGCACTATTAATATCTTGAAAATTATTTTGATCTTGATCTTTTTGTGCTACATCTCCACAACTTAAAAGAGTGATAAGCGAGATCATAAAAATAACTAGTGAAGACTTTTTTATGATCATTTTATGGTCCGACATACCTGTTTCTAATGTTCAAATGTAGTCCAAAATAGGGGATATGAAAAAGATTTATGATTCTATTAGATTATATGCCTTTGCAATAGACTAAGAAATTACTTTTTAGTGTCAGTAATGTGGTTAAATAACGGCATTCTTTTTAACTTCGATGTTTAAAAAACGGAATACAACTATGAAATCCAGAATACTGATTATTGGGGCCTGTGGTCAAATAGGGACGGAGCTTACTAAGAAATTAAGAGAGCGTTTTGGGAGTGATAAGGTGATTGCAAGTGATATACGAGAGGGATCTTCTGAAATGATGTCCGAAGGGCACTTCGAAATTTTAGATGCTACAGATTGTGAGGCTCTGGAGGATATTGTATTTAGATATGAAGTAGATACGGTATATCTGATGGCGGCTATGCTGTCTGCTGTCGCCGAAAAATTTCCGCAAAAAGCATGGCATCTTAATATGACATCATTATTCCATGTACTCAACTTGGGAAAGGAAGGGAAAATCAAGAAGATCTTTTGGCCTTCGAGTATTGCTGTTTTTGGGAAATCAACACCTTCACAAAGTACACCTCAGGTTACCGTTATGGAACCTTCAACAGTCTATGGCATCTCCAAACAAACTGGGGAACGATGGTGTGAGTACTACCATCATAAATTTAATGTTGATGTGCGGAGTATACGCTATCCTGGATTGATCAGTTATACAACTTTACCTGGTGGAGGGACGACGGACTATGCGGTAGATATTTATCACAGAGCATTAAAACACAAACAATATCGTTGCTTTTTAAAAGAAGGCACCGTCTTGCCTATGATGTATATGGATGATGCTATACGAGCGACCATTGCAATTATGGATGCTGATCCTGATCAAATTAAAATACGTTCTTCCTATAATCTTGCTGCCGTAAGTTATGCTCCAGAAGATGTGACTGCCAGTATTGAACGGCATATGGCAGATTTCAAAATTATATACGAACCCGATTTTCGACAAGCGATTGCTGATACCTGGCCGCAAAGTATAGATGACAGTGAGGCGAGAAAAGATTGGGGTTGGAAACATGAATTTGGA
>CAZPTJ010000296.1:0-3969 GCA_964589085.1 uncultured Flavobacteriaceae bacterium
TGGCCACATTTACATCTGCCCCTTCAGAAATTAGAAGTTTGGCTATATCGGGATATCCTTTAAAACAAACCCCCATTAAGGCCGTATTTCCAGAACCATCTTTTGTGTCTATTTCTGGACGATAAGAAAGTAGTAATTCTGTAATTTCTTTATATCCATAATACGTGGCCAAAAGCAACGGTGTTGACCCTCGTTGATCCTTTTCATTGATCAACTCTGGGTTTTTACTTAAAATTTGTTTGATTTTTTCGATTTCCTGTGCTCGGATAGCATCAAATAAGCCTGTACTCATAACCACTCTTTTAAGAACTACTAAATTACATAATTATGCTAGGGTAATCTTTCCTAGAGTATAAAAAATAACTGTTCTCTTATTATAAATTGTAATAATAATTGACACTTCCTTATAATGGAATATGTTTTAAGAGTACAGAACACTTAATTATTAGCATTATAACTGCTTTTATTCCCTGCTTTATTAAAGCAAAAGCAAAGTCTTCTGTTTTTGGTGTTATTTCCAACTAAATGCGCTAAGATTTTTGGTTTATATCAGAGTATTAGGTAGGGAAATGTTCTTTTAAACTGTTATTATAAAAATATAATCAACACATACTATTAAAGTAATACATTTATGAGCCTATCATTTCTTTTTTTAGTTTTAAGTGAATGATAGTCAATATTTTTATTGTATTAGAAGAAATTAGTTCATCTTTATATTTTAAACTCTATTTTTCTAATTTTAATAGAATAGGTTATTTTCACAAATTATTATTATTTAAAAGCTACACATCTATGAAAAAAATGACTTTATTTTTAGCAGTCTTTATGGTTGCTATCAATTTATTAGCTCAGGAAGGAACACCGCCTGGAACACTTGGTCAAGGAACATTCTTGGGAAAAACCATACCACTACGTGATTTTCCTTTAATTTCCAGTGCTTCAAATGGAAAAAATGAACTGCGAATCATACCTAACAACTTTCCTGTAAACGGAGCTATAGAAGAAAATGCGCTTCCTGTGGGTGAGGACCCTCTACGACAGTCTGCTTTAAATTTTGCCGCAGAAAATCAAAGTACTTTAGAAGCTAATTTTGATGGACCTAATGTTACACAGGGGGGAGGAGCAACTCCACCAGATCCGTCAGGAGCTGTGGGGCCTAATCATTATGTTAGTGCCGTGAATGTGGCAGTAGAAGTTTTTGACAAACAAGGAAATTCTTTAGCCGGACCTACATCTTTGGGTAACTTTATTGGTGATGGACAAAACAGTGGGGATCCTATTGTTATGTACGATCAATTAGCAGACCGTTGGTTTGTAAGTCAGTTTAATTTGGCAAATAATGGACTAGCAATAGCAATATCTGAAACACCAGATCCTACAGGAGCTTATTTTCTTTATGAATTTCCTTTAGATGCATTCCCTGATTATCCTCACTATTCTGTATGGCATGATGCTTACTATTTAACTGCCAATAAGGGAGGTCAAAATATATATGCTCTTGAGAGAGATGTAATGATAGTCGGGGGAGCAAATCCTCAAATTTTGGGATTCAATCTGCCTGGTGTGGTTAACAATCCAAATACCGTCTTCAGTCCTGAACCCGCATATCTTCTTGGTACTGATTTTGATCCTGATACGCCAGGTTATATTACATACCTGCAAGATGATGCCTGGGCAGGAGTTACAGAAGATCACCTTAAAGTGTATGAATTAGATATCGACTTTGATACTCCTGGGAACTCTACAATATCAGCAGCACTTGAGATTCCAACGGAACCTTTTGATTCTTTTTTAGCTCCGTTTGGTGCTGGAGAACTACAACAACCAGGAACGGCACAGCGTATTGATATGATTACAGGCGTTATTTCTTATGCAGCGCATTACAGACCTTTCGCAGATCATAATTCCTGGTTAGTAACGTTTAATGTTGATGTTAACGGAAATAATACAGATGCAGGAGTGCGTTGGATTGAATTAAGAAACAGCGATACTGAAGATTGGTCAGTTTACCAGGAAGGCACATACGCACCAGCCGATGGTAATAGTCGTTTTATGGGAAGTGGAGCTATCGATGCTCAAGGAAATATTGGGCTTGCATTTAATGTAGGAGGACCTACTGATCCGGTAGGTATTAGTTATACGGGACGTTTTGCTGACGATCCTTTAGGTCAAATGACAATTCCTGAAACAGTAATTGTAGAAGGTTCTGGAGTACAAACTACGACAAATAGATTTGGTGATTATTCACAATTAACCATGGATCCAGATAACTTTACATTCTGGCACACCGCAGAATATTTTTCGTCAAATAATTTTTGGGTATCTCGTATAGCTTCCTTTAGAGTTTCCGGAGGTTTTGAAATCGATGCAGGAATAACTGATATTCTATCTCCCGTAGATGGAGTTTTAACCGACGCAGAAACTGTAGAGGTGCAAATTAGAAATTTTGGGTCTGAAGAATTATCTAATATCCCTGTTGTATTAAGTGTTGACGGGGTAGAAATAGCTAATGAAATATTTACAGGAACTATTGCACCTGGTGAATCTGCAAATTATACATTTACGCAAACCGCAGATTTATCAGTAGAAGGGCAAACTTATGAAGTTACAGTTTGTACAAATGTCGCAGGAGATGGATTTGAAAATAACAATTGTTCTACAGAATTGGTGCAACACTTATTTATAAATGATTTAGGTGTTACTACGATTGTAGCGCCTGAATCTGGAGAAAGCCTTTCTGGGGCAGAAGATGTTACAATTACTATAGAGAACTTTGGTTCTGCTGATCAATCTAATTTTGGTGTGAGTTATGATCTGGATGGAGCAGTAACTAATGAAACATTTTCTGGTACAATTGCTTCTGGAGAAACTGCAGAGTATACATTTACGCAAACAGCAGATTTATCTGCTTTTCAGGAATACGAGCTTTGTGCCTCTACAAACCTCACAAATGACCAAGATACATCCAATGATACTACTTGTGAAACTATTCAAAATTCTATTTGTCAACCAACATCTGATTGTGCTGGTTTTAATGATGGGGTTATCCAAATAGCTATCGCAGATCAGGATATTGCCACAAATTGTGGAGATTCTCCAGCCGGATACAGTGATGATACTGATATTGTGTTTAATTTTCCTTTAGATGATAATCCTTTTGAGGGGACGATTCAGGTAGGTTTTGCAAATTCTAATTACGCAATATTTATTGATTTTAATGACAATGGTGAATTTGAGCCAAATGAAGTAGTTTCAGAAGGAGTGATTGCTGCTGCAAATTCAGATTTTGATATTACCATTGATTTTTCTCTTTTCCCAAATGCTACAGAGGGAGAACATGTGATGCGAGTTCGTGGAGCAGATCAGAATGCAGGTCCGGGAGATGTGCTAAATCCTTGTGAGGATATAACCTTTGGAAGAACTAATGACTACACGGCAAATATTACAGAAGTATTGAGTTTGGAAGAGCAAGCGATTAATAATGGAGAACTTATTGTAAGTACTTTAGGAGAAAATCGATTTGATATTGATTTTACAACCGATTTTGATAATAATTTATTTATAGCAGTATTTAATACCCTTGGTCAACAACTTACATACAAACCTATTGCCAGAAGAAATAATGGTTTTGGTATGACACTGGATTTGAGTGCTATGGCTTCAGGTGTTTATATTATTCGTTTGGGAAGTCAAAATCCTCAAACTTTTAAAACAGCAAAAATTATTGTACAATAATCAAAGAGAATTAATATTCTGTTTTAAAAAGGCGAGCTATGCTCGCCTTTTTCATTTTACATAGGGTGTAAATCCAACTCTATAAAGAACATTCAAATGACCATCGTCGAACCATAAGAATCAATGTGGCATTTATAGCTAAATCAATATAAAATAACACTCCTATTTTGAATAAAAAGCTGAATTTCTTCGTTAAAAATACTCGGTATAGCGATGCTATATCTGTGTTTTTTG
>CAZPTJ010000297.1:0-1085 GCA_964589085.1 uncultured Flavobacteriaceae bacterium
ATTACGAATAGCACGATATTCATGAATACGGACAAGCTTTATTTGTAGTTTTCACAAAAAAGAAGAAATTTTGAAACCGTTTTAGAAAATAAGTATCAGCACATTATCAAAATATTTATGTTTAAAATTAATTCTACAGATAATTTAAAAACACTCTTTTTAGCTCTTAATTTATTATTTACGGGCATCTTGGTAGCACAGGTAGGCATAGGTACGACTAGTCCAGATTCTTCTTCGATTTTAGATATTACTTCTCTAAAATCTGGAATACTCATTCCTAGAATGAATCAGGAACAACGTGATGATATTATCGATCCAGCAGAAGGCTTGTTACTATATCAAAATGACAATAATCCCGGATTCTATTATTACAGTGGCACCATCTGGATTGCGTTAAACAATTTAGGTGGAGAATTTACAAGTAGTTCGGGCGTAGTTCAAAATACTACAGATATCGCTAATGATGATTTTGTATTTGGAAGCACATCACTTAACAATAATGTTGGGACCACAGATGATAGTCGTTTCTTTTTTGATAAAAGCAGAAGTGCTTTTAGAGCCGGATTTGCCAGTGGAGTACAATGGGATAATATCAATATTGGAGATTTTTCTTTTGCAAGTGGAGAACAAACAAGAGCTTCCGGTATAAATGCGGTGGCTATGGGGAGGTTTTCGGATGCTGCCGGAAATAGGGCAATAGCCATGGGGAATCAAGCTTCTGCATCAAATGTAAGCGCCATAGCTATAGGAGATATTGCTGTTGCCTCTGCAGATAATAGCATATCTATAGGTAATCAAACTACGGCCTCCGCCATTGCTGCAACAGCTATTGGTGATCGAACAGAAGCTTCAGGACAGGCAGCTACAGCCATGGGCAGCACTACCAACGCTTCAGGAGATTTCTCTATTGCTATCGGACGAACAACGGTTGCCTCTGCGATAAGCAGTATCGCCATTGGTCGTTCTTCAGTAGCCGTGGCAAATAACGCTGTCGCCATTGGGAATAGAAATACGGCTTCAGGCAATGCAGCCACAGCTACAGGAAGTGACACAATCGCGTCTGGAGATTCTTCTACATCTATGGG
>CAZPTJ010000297.1:1185-3947 GCA_964589085.1 uncultured Flavobacteriaceae bacterium
TATTGCTACAGCACTTGGAAACGGAACATCTGCCTCAGGCTCTGTTTCCACAGCTTTAGGAGACAATACTATGGCGCCGTCTCGGGCAGAAGTAACTATAGGATCCTATTCCGAATCATATACCGCAACTAGTGCAACAGTATTTAATGCCAATGATCGTATTTTTTCCGTTGGAAATGGCAGTAATCAGGCGAACAGAAGTAATGCTCTTACTATTTTGAAAAATGGAAATACAGGTTTGGGAGATACAACTCCTGAAGCTACACTTGATGTAGAGGGCACTTTACAATATGTAGATGGCAATCAAGCATCGGGGCGAGTATTAACCAGTGATGCAGATGGAAACGCCTCCTGGCAGGACATCCCTTCAAGTTTTACAACCCCATCTATAACTTCTACTTCCTCTGAAAGTGTCATATCTGCTTTACTTCAGCGTATAGTATTACTTGAAGAACGGTTAAAAACTATGGAAGAAGTAATAAATCATACTAGTAAAGCTGATAAAAAATAGTCTTATACAAATTGCAATAACTTTTCCAGATCATCCTCAGTATTAAAATAATGAAAACTCACCCGAACACGCCCTCCACGTTCCACACAAATAACTCCTTCTTCCCGTAAACGATGAATTAAGGTTTCATCGCCCTTTACAGAATAAATAGACGCATGTTGTTTTCGGTTATAAATATCCACAGTAATTAACCCTCGTTGCGCAAAAGCTTCTTTGGCCTTATTACTTATTTCCTGGATCCGACTTGCAATGGCAGCCATTCCATACGTATTAATCAAATCTATAGCTGCTCCTAGACTTCCATAATTTAAGGTATCCTGATGTCCAGGTTCAAAACGACCGATAAAATTACCTTCCTGTGGTTTATACTTCCCTTGAAGTGAATTAAATCCAGTTGTCTTTGGTGCTACCTTATCCACAACATCAGGTTTAAATAGGAAAAAAGCATTTCCATAACCCGCATTCATCCATTTATAAGTACTCCCACCTATCACATCCAGGCCACTGGCATCAAAATCAAAAACCTCTGTCCCAAAATACTGCGTGCCATCGGCAATAAATAAGGTTTCGGGATAACGAGATTTCAAATCTTTCACAAAAGACAAGTCAATCTTAATTCCACTGATATACTGCACTATGGAAAATGCAAAAATATCAGGCTGTGCTTTCGCGAAAGCAGCTTCTATTTGATCTTCTAATTGGGTATCAATAGAAATATAAGTTATATTAAAATCTCTGGTTGTAAATGGCCAATTCACCGATGGATAATCTTGTTCTAGAAGCAACACTTTTTTTGGTGTAGCAATTCCCTCCAATAGCGTATTAAAACCATATGAAAAGTTAGGCGCCAGAGCTACTCTATTTGCTGTACATGAAAACAAACGTCCTACCTTCTCCCTAACGGCAGCAAGATGCTCTCCCTGCAATTCTTTGAGCATGCCCCCTTTATTAAAAAAATCCAAATCGTGTTGTTGACGAAATTCTAAAACCTGTTTAGATAATAAACCCGAAGCTGCGGTGTTGAGATACGTATATTTATCGGTGAGTGGAAAATAGGTTTTAAATTTGTTCATAGATTTCAGAATACATGTAATTTTACATAAAGGTCGTTCTTATGGGTCTATTCTCAAAAAAACAAGCTCCGCAAATAGATGTTGAGCAACGTTTACTTATCGAAAATGCACAAAAACGCATTCGTCAGAAAAAAAATCTGTATCGGCATTTTGTCGTTTTTCTGGCAGGTGCCATAATCATTATTGTCCTAAATGAAGTGTTGGGCATAGGAAAAGAATTGACCATTTTTGGGAAAGACTGGTTTTTATGGGCCATTTTATTCTGGGTTTTCCTACTCCTTATCCATGCGATTAATGTACTTTTTTTAAGCAGCTTTATGAATAAAAAATGGGAAGAAGCACAGATTAGTTCCCTGGTTCAAAAGCAAAAAGATAAAATAAGTCGTATACAGGAACGTGTAGAACAGTCCAATCCACTTCCAAAACCAGAAGTTAAAAAACAAGAGCCTGTTAAACCTGTCGAAACCATTTCTAATAAAATTACCCTTATTGCCGCTGCTGCTGAAAATAATGCACTCGGAAAAGACAATGATCTTCCCTGGCATTTACCGGACGATTTTAAACGTTTCAAAGCACTTACAACTGGTCATTATATCATTATGGGTAGAAAAACCTGGGAATCTATGCCCAAGCCTCTTCCCAATCGTACTCATGTGGTAATCACCCGAAAGAAAAATTATATCGCTGAAGGTGCTATTATTGTTAATGATCTTGTCACAGCTTTAGATAAGGCAAAAGAAGATTCGAATATTTTTATTATTGGTGGTGGGGAAATCTATGCTCTGTCTATGGATTATGCCACGCATATTGAGTTGACGCGTATTCATCATGAAATTGCCGCACATGTATTTTTTCCTGACATCAATCTTAAGGAATGGCGATTAACAGAACGTGTTCATCATCCTGTTGATGATCGACATGAGTACTCCTTCTCCTATGAGACCTATATCAGAAAAGCACTATAATTCGCTATTTTTAGCATCTCATATTCCATACATAGAAAAAAGTATGATTCACAAAATAAAATCTTTTTTATCTCCCCATAACACACTCTATATATTACGATTTATTTGTAGATATTATATTGCTCTTCAATTGTTTTCTTATGCTTTTGGAAAGATACTTAAAACACAATTTAACTTAGGGCTTGAATCTGCCTTAGATCAAAATATAAGTAA
>CAZPTJ010000298.1:0-3943 GCA_964589085.1 uncultured Flavobacteriaceae bacterium
TTAAAATTGGCAATCACCTCTTGTGGATCAGAGAATGGCATTAATTCCTTATTAGTGCGCACAAAGTCAAAAAAAGCTTTTAAATCGCCCTTAAAACCTACCTGTTCTTTGATCTTTTCCATTTCTGAACGGATACGAGCCACTTCATTCAATCCAAGGATATGGATTTCTTCGGCAGTCATATTGGTAGTCGTATAGAGTTTGATCTGATGATTATAATAAGCCTCACCATTAGGTACCCCTTGTATACCACTGGACTCGCGTCCAGCATTCATATAGTCTTTACTCATAAAGTCGTGAAGGCTCTGATAGGCAGGAATCACTTCCTGACTCACTTTTTTAGTAAATGCTTCTGTCAATCGATCTTTGTCTTCCTGACTAAAGTTTTCAGGAAATTTTTTTACAGGTTGAAAGAAAAGGTGTTTATCTAAATCTTTTTCGGTAAGCGCAGCGAGTTGTGGTAGCACTTTAACAATAAGTGATTTAGGAAGGACGTATTGTTTGTCAATCCCTTCCGTCATTTTGGTTTTGGTCGTAGTTAACCACTCTAAATAGCCATCCAGACGTTTTAACCAGTTTTCATAATCGGTTACAGTTTTAAAAGGTTGTGCACTGGCACCGCTGGCCAATTGACCAAAAATTAAATTGATAGACCACATTTGATCAATAGGAGTGAGGTCTGCATTAAAACCTAAAGCTTCCAGATTAATATCACATTCCCAGGCAAGGATAGCTTTGCTCATACGTTCACTTTCGCTTAAAGCGGAATCCGTATAGTTTTGCAGCTCGTCTTTATAGTTTTGAAAATGCTCACGTAACTGTTCTTGGAAGACAGGGGAAAGTACATTGGGGAATTGGTCATTATAACGATCATCACCTGCCATAGTTGCAGTGATAGGATTTAATTTTAAACCGTCTTCATAATAGTTGTCCAGAAATGTAGCAAAATCAATAGTCGTATTTTTTATTGATTCTGGAGGAGTAGTCTCATTTTTACAGGATAATATAGTCAAAAGAAGTATCCCAAATATCATTAAATTCTTAGGCATGGAGGTATGTTTTAAACGTTGGTTAAAGGTAATTAAAATGATATATGTGAGCTGTATAAACTTCTTCTGGGATAATGATTTTTAAGAGTACTCATTCCCAATACGATATCTCTCTTGGATCAAAAAAAACGGGCTACTTTATAGTAACCCGTTCCTTAGTAAATCCTTTAGCATGATATTATAAACAGCACTGACCGTTTATATGTGTACCAAAACATACATTACCTAACGGTCCTGGAACTGCACAAACTGGGCTTCCATCATTCGGGCATATAAAGAAATCATGACATCCTGAAGGGCATGATGCTTGAATAATTATCCCTCCCTTAACAGACTTTTGTTCTTTTTTACCTAGTTCTTTAACCCCTTGAATTTTTAACCTTTTCATAATTTAAAATAATTGAAATTTATAGTAGTCCTAAACAATTAACGTCAGTTAGGATTCTGACGGATAAGTCATGATGCTCATTAAAAAATCAATTGTATACTATTTTAACAATTAATGACTTATCTCTTTAAATGTATAGAAATGCTGGTATGAAACAAAGGATTTAAGATTTTTATAAGATTTTTATATCTATTTGATTATTATGATGTTAAATAAAAGTTAGGAACCTTAAAATGTAGATTTAATTTACTATTTTAAAGGACAATTATTTTTTACTTTTTAGTAAGGAGTATTGTTAAAAATTGAAAAGCTTTCTGGTTATTTTTCAAACCTTTGAATAAACAAGAAAAATGCGGGTATATAAAAACTCCCAAACGAGACACAAGCAATGAAAAGTGTCAGTTTGGGAGTTGCACTAGCCTGAAAACGCAAGTGGCTAGTGTTTGTTATTTATGCCTCTTTTGAGACGGTTTAAATGATTAGTTTGTTTTTTTTGTACTGATCATTTGCTTAGCAAGATCGGCACCTATTAATGATTGTAGCAGGTTGCTTTGATTACTGCTGCCTTTACCATCTTCCTGTATATAGATTTCAGGTAAATTGAGCGATTTAAGTTCTCGGGCTACATCTACGGCAGTTCGGTAATCCCATTCTGCACGTTCCTGTGGCGTTAATCCGGCACTAACAAGTTTAGCATTTTCGTAGTATTGAGCATCAGCTGCTACTTTTTGGCTCTTGGCTTTGTATTGTTCTACTTCATATTGCTTTTTTTCCTTAGTAAGATTAAATCCAGCAACCTTGGCTTCAGTTTCTGCAGCTATGGTTTGTTGTATTTGCTCTTTTTCTAATAAAGCACGTTCCTTAGCTTTTTCAGCCTCACCTTTTGCCTTTTCTTTTTGAGCACGATAGAACTCTCGTTCTGCCTGTTGTTTTTCTAATTGTGTTTGCGCTACTTCTTCTTTTTGAAGTTGTAAGCGTTTATCAAAAGTAGTTTCCCAGTCGATCTCATTAACCACGGCTTGAATTACAGTCAAACCATAAGATTTTAAGGAGTTTCCGTCAACACGTACGGGCTCACCGTCTTTTTCTTTGATACGATAACGCTTCTGTTTGCTCTCTCGATTCGTAATTTTACGTACAATAGTGCTATCTCCAATGATATCCGGAGACTCGTTGATGGAGTATTCTTCCAAGACATACATTCCGTTTTCTAACTGATCCTGAAAATAACGATCAAAATCAGCCGCCTGACCAGAGATATAATCCTGAGCAGCCATGAGTTTACTAGTATTTTTAATGGCTTGATCAATATTGGGAACAATACGAGAATATACCAGGTTACGTTCTGTTTTATTGCGATCAGCCACAGATAAAAATTGAGATTCGTCGCTTATTTTTATACTGATAACAACGGAGGTTGCTATTTTACCTTTTACAGCATCATTAAACTCCCATTCATTGGCCTTTTGTACATAGGCGTATTTACTTTGTTCACCCAGATCACCTTTATCACCAGGAATTACGTATTTGATAGGAAGTTCAAACTGTATGGGAATAAGACGTCCCCACATTTTAGTATTGATTCCTTGTCTGAATACGGCTTTTTGACCACCCCAGGGATATTGAACGGCGTAGGCCGTACCTGGTTCAGCATAAAAGAATACTCCTGAAAGAATACTCAGGACGATTCCTGATAAAACAAATTGTAAACTTCTTTTGGGATTAAACCATTTTAATAACCCAAAATTTTGAAAGAACGGTTTGAGCAATAGGGTAAGAATACCTATGGCAATAATAGTAATACCAATAATTGTTAGCATAAAAACAAGTTTTAAAAGTTAGACAAATGCAAAGCCATTCCTGGGCGTTTATATAACACCTTGTAGACTTAAGCAAAAAAAGAATTAGAGTCGTCTTGGATTTTGGATACTATGGGGGATATAGTAATCCAGACGAACGATGTAGGGGTAACAATAGCTTATATGCTATGTCGAGGGTCAATGTGATTATCCAAAGATAATTTCAAGTGCAGTAAGAATAAGTTGTACCATGAGTTTTGTGAGTTTTAGTGTTAATAATTAATTTTTAAAGATTGACATTCTGGATCAAGATTAAAAGTATATATCCTAAGGAAATTGCTGTCATACATAATGTGTATATACCTAAAGGACGGTTTGTTCTCGATCGTGTGGTTGTTTGATTTTGCGTTTTCATTGTTGCGAGTTTTAAAGTTTTTTGTTATTGATGACACAAAGAAGGGAGGAACGGTTGAATTGGCAAAAAAAAAGAAGCGAAATCTGTGAAATTGAATATACATATGTAAGTAAAAAAATGTAAACAGTTTTAAATTGTAAAAATTGTTCTACGTATAAGTAAATGAAAGTAACGTATAAAGTATTATTTGTTGGAAATGTGTAATAATTGAAGGGGTATTTTAGACCTATTTTATAATCCCTAGGGGCTTTTTGTCCTAAAAAGCCCATTTTTAGGCCTTTTCATCTTTTAA
>CAZPTJ010000299.1:0-3863 GCA_964589085.1 uncultured Flavobacteriaceae bacterium
TCTAAATTCAATTGTTTTGTATTTGTCTCTTCTTCAGAAATTACCTGCCCTAATAAATTAAAAACTCTAATGTTATCAATAATAGAGTTTGATTTAATATTAAGATTAGTACTTACAGGATTAGGGTAGATTTCAAATTCTAATAAAGAAGAATTATTAACAGATAATGTTTCTGTGCTATATTCAATATTATCAACAAAAAAAGCTTCTCCAAAATTTCCTTCCCCTATGCCCGTTTGTTCATGAACGATTGCTACTTTTATAACTTTATTCGCATAACTCGATAAATCTATATCTTCTAACCTTTCAAAAAGGTTAACATCATCTTCATCTTCAAAAGTACGAACAACATCCCAAGTTTCATTTTCAAAATCAAATACATTGACGTGGACCTTTGAAAAATTTCCATTAAGAGAAGAATACCGCATCGCAAATCGAAAGAAGAGACCATCATTTGGAACCACAACTGGAGGAGCAATCATCCATTGAAAACCTGGTGCAAAGAAGGACATCCCAAGACTGGCATCACCTTCAAATGCTAGATCGGGTATTTGTACGATTGAAAAGAAATTTTGCGAAGACAGTAAACTTTCACCACTTAGTCCTCCATTTTTATTGCGGTTGTTCTTGATAGTCATGCATGATAATTCGTCAGAAAACTGAATACCTTCGAAACCTTCAAAATACGGGAAGGTAGTAATTGGATCGCAATCTTCCCTATCTGTTTTTGTCCTTATATGACCTGATGGCAAACTTACCTGGTCATCTTGACAATTTGATGTAACAAAAAATTCATAAAACTCTAGTTCCTGCAAACCAGTAATTTCATGAGAATTTCCAGTAGCTTCAATAGTAGTTCCAGAACCTATTGGAAAACCTCCTATTTGAGAAAGCCCATATTCTATTGTATATGAATCTGCATTTCCATCCCAAGATAACTCTATAGTGCTTTCTGTAGCGTTATAACCAGATAAATTGGTTACAGGCTCACAAGCAGCAAAATGAATATCATCTATAACCCAAAAATCAGTATTAATCTGATCATTATAAACAAAAGCAATAAATACTTCCTGTCCCTCAAAAGCTGATACGTCAACGTTAAATGCGCTAAAAGAAGAATGTGCTTCATAAACTTCTTCCTCTAGGATGGTGCGCAAAAGAGTATAGGAACTGGTGTCTAAACGATCATCATTAGTTGATATCATTACACTTAAGTTTTGTCCAGTATCAGTAAAAGAATCTGTAGCAAAAAATGAAAGAAGCTCTCCTTCAGGAATTATGAGCTGAGGAGAAACAAGCCAAGCAATTCCTCCATCTGTAGGAGACATAATTGCAAAATTACCACGTGTCGCTAAATCAAATATAAATGGTTGTTCCCATACTCCACTACCCGTAGGTGAAAAAGTCGCCCAACCATCAGGAGGGAAAATTCCAGATTCAAAATCTTGAATAATGGAAGAATTAGATTTTTGTGATTTAACAGATTTATAGTCTAATACAGAGTTTTCTTTAAAAGTATCAGGAGCCTTAACATTGTAATTACCTGTATTGCTACCAAGTGATATAGGCTGGCTTTGCTGAGCCAAAGATACATTCACGAGCAGAATAGCAATTGATAATATAATAAAATTTTTCATTTTTCAAGTATTTAATTAATTCTTAATTCTGACTATTATTGATGAGGGTTTAGATTGAATTTCTCAATCATGTTTTTAATGACTTTGCCATGTAAAATATTTTTCCTAATCATTTGATCAAGCTCGTTTTCATACAAATTTGGAGTATTAATCAAATGCTTATGTTTAGAATGTTTCGTCATTTTTTTATTTAATCAAGAATCAATTTTAAGAAACATTTACCAATTCGAGACATTTTTTGAATCTATAAAAACTACCCTATCGAGCTTGAATCACCAGACAAAAACTAGACAATCATAGATATTTTATATTTATAATATTGATTTACAGTATTTTAAATACATTATGTTTGTTTATCACATAAGCGGGCTCAAAAACATATAAATTAGCATTACAATTTTATCAATTGAAAACGCTTAATTTCTATATATCCCTAATCGTTTTGATTTTTGCTTATGCTCAAAATTATGGGCAAGTAAATATTCAAATTGACAGTCTAGAATTTGAATTACATAAGACTCAATTAAATCAAGATAAGATTCCCATTTATTTAGAATTATCGATGGCTCATGAGAATCATAACTCCCGTAAGGCTTTCGAATATGCACAAAAGGCATACGAGCTATCTGTTGAAATGGATAATGATGAAAGCGCATATGAGACTGCTCTTTTGATTTCTCATATTCAGCTCAATCTTTCTGAATTTATACAGGCAATATCTTATGCGAAAATCGCGCAGGAGTATGCTATTAAACAGGCCGATAAGGAAAAAATTGCACACTCTAAAATTGCTTTGGCAAATATATATTTAGCACTTTTTGATTTGGAAAAAAGTGTAGAGCTATACTATGAAAGTTTAGCTTTGTTCGAAGAATTTGGAAATAAAAAAGGAACATCTAGAGCTTTAAATGGTATTGGTATAATTTATCATGAACAGGAAAATTATGATAAGGCCTTAGAGTTCTTTTTAAATTGTTATAGTGTAAATAAAGAATTAGGAGACAATACTGTTCTTGCTGCTATTTTGAACAATATTGCCTCATCTTATGGCGGGAAACAAGACTATGAGAAAAGCATTCTTTATCAAAAAGAAGCTCTTGAAATCAATAAAACATATGACAATAAATTCTGGGAAGCACTAAGTTACTATAATCTTGGAGTTAACTATCTAAGTTTAGGCTCTGGAGAAGAATCAATTAATTATTTTGAAAAAGCCATAGAATTGGCAGAGAAAATTGAAGACTTTGAAACACTAGCCAATAGTAAAAACTCCCTTGCTGAATATTATTTTGAAATCAATCAATTAGACCTCAGTTTAACAAATTCATTAGAGGCATATTCTATTGCCGACACATACCAAATTAATCCTATTAAATCTGAGGCAGCTGGTATTGCACATAAGTCATTTAAAAAAGCTGGCGATTTAGCCAATGCCTATAAATATGCAATTATTGAGGCAAAAACAATAGACAGTTTAAAAATTGAGAAATCTATACAGAAAATAGCGCACCTTGAATTAAAATACTTGATTGAACTAGAAGATCAAAAACACACCAGAATACTAGAGAGAAAAAAATCGCAACAAACCTTACTAGGTATTATAGCTCTTTTTGTATTTATAATATCCACAATTATTTTAATCGCAAAACATAAGTTTACAGTCAAAAAGATGAGAATTGAAAGGAGTCAAGTGGACGGTAAGTTAGAATTAAGAAATAAGGAATTAGCTCTTAATGTCATGACTCTTCTAAAAAAAAACGATATGTTAACATCTATTTCAAAAGAATTGTTGGAAGTTAGAAATTCGGCAACGAAGCAAGAAACTAAAGATGCTATAAATAAAATTTCAAAAAAGATCAGGAAAAGCTCCGAAACAGAAGTTTGGAAAGAATTTGAATTAAGATTTAAAGAAGTTCATTCGGAATTTTATGTAACCCTTAAACAAAAATTTCCTAGCTTAACTCCAGGTGATCAAAGATTATGTGCATTATTAAGGCTAAATCTAGCGTCCAAAGAAATAGCCGAACTTACTGGGCAAAATATAAAAGCTTTAGAAAAGGCACGGTATCGATTAAGAAAAAAACTAAACCTTTCCAATTCCTCTACTAATTTGATTAACTTTTTATCAGACATTTAAACTGAGAAAAGAATAGTATAAGTTAATTGAACCTGGATTATGCATTAAAAAATCTATTACATCTTTGATATACTGCAAATACTAACGCT
>CAZPTJ010000300.1:0-3806 GCA_964589085.1 uncultured Flavobacteriaceae bacterium
GCACGTCAATTATCAAATCCTAATATTTCCCCCACAGGTAAACGCGCTATTTTTGAACATCGTGGAGAAATCTTCAGTGTCCCTAAAGAAAATGGCACCTGGCGTAACATATCGAATTCATCGACCTCTGCAGAACGTGCTCCGGTCTGGTCACCAAAAGGGGATAAAATAGCATGGTTTTCTGACGCTAGCGGAGAATATAAACTCGTCACTGCAGATCAGAATGGAGCAAATCAGAAAGTATATACCCTTCCTAATCACACCTTCTATTTTCAACCCGATTGGTCTCCAGATGGCACACATATTGCCTATTCTGATACTGATTATAATATCTGGGTAATTAATCTAGAAACAGGAAAAGCTCGCAAGGTTGATTCTGACAATTATGCACATCCTAACAGAACTATGAATCCAGTCTGGTCTCCAGATAGTAAGTGGATTGCATACCCAAAACAATTAAAAAGTCACTTCAAAGCTATTTTTGCATATAATATAGATTCAAAAAAAACCATTCAGTTAACGGATGGTATCGCAGATGCCATTAGTCCGGTATGGGATTCTAATGGGAAATATCTTTATTTTCTAGCCAGTACTAACTATGGATTGCAATCAGGGTGGCTGGATATGAGTTCCTATGATATCGAGGTCAACCGAAGCTTATACGCCATTGTTCTTTCGGCATCTGATGCCGCACCTAATCTTCCTAAAACTGATGAAGAAGAAACAAAGAAGGATACCTCTGCAGAAGATAAAAAAGAAGACAAATCGGAAAAGAAAAGTAGTGTCGTAACCATTGACAAAGACGGTATTTATAATCGCATCGTTGCGTTAAAACTTGAAGAACGGCAATACACTGCACTGGCAAAAGGCCCAAAGAACACTGTTTTTGTCGCAGAAGCGATTCCTAACAATCCCGGCTTTACCATTCATAAATATGATGTTGAAAAAATGAAGGTGGAAGATTTTGCCAAAGAAGTATCTCAAATGGTGACTTCAGCAGACCGAAAAAGTATCTTATTACGTCAAGGTGATTCCTGGAATATTGTAAACACAAATGGAAAACCTAAACCTGGAGATGGGAAACTCAACATGAATTTGAGAATTAAGGTAAACCCAACAGATGAGTATCATCAGATTTTTAAAGAAGGGTGGCGTTATATGCGTGATTTCTTATATGTAAATAATACACACGGTGCACCCTGGGATGATATATATGAATGGTATTCACCCTGGATAAAACACGTGAGACATAGAACAGATCTTAATTATGTGGTTGATATTATGAGTGGAGAAATCTCTATAGGTCATTCTTATGTTTCTGGTGGTGACACTCCAGATATAGATAGAGTTCCTATTGGATTATTAGGTTGTGATATTGCGCTAGAAAATGGAGGTTATAGAATTTTGAAGATATATACTGGAGAAAGTTGGAATCCAAGTCTTGAAGCACCCTTAGCGTTGCCAGGAATCGCGGTCAAAGAAGGTGATTACATTATCGCTATTAATGGCCAGGAACTGGACGCGTCTACAAATCCCTATAGTTTATTGGAGCAAACCGCTGGTCGCGAAATCATTCTTACGGTAAATGACAACCCCTCAAAGACAAATGCAAAAGATGTCCTTGTAAAACCTATACGTAGCGAACGCGGATTACGCACTTATGACTGGATAGAAAGTAATCGAAAAAAGGTAGATCAACTTTCCGGAGGCAAACTTGCTTATGTCTATGTTCCCAACACTTCAGGTAATGGTTTTACATCATTTAATCGATATTATTTCTCACAACAAGACAAAAAAGGGGTCATTGTGGACGAACGGAATAATGGTGGAGGTTCTGCCGCAGACTATATGATCGATGTCATGTCTCGCGAACTTTTGGGGTATTTCAATAGTAAATCTCATGACAATCGTCCTTGGACTACTCCTATAGCGGGTATATGGGGACCAAAAGTGATGCTTATAAATGAGCGCGCCGGTTCTGGTGGTGATTTATTACCATATATGTTTCATGCCAAGGAGATTGGACCATTAGTAGGTACACGTACCTGGGGCGGTCTTGTAGGTACTTGGGACACTCCTCCATTTATAGATGGTGGACGAATGGTCGCACCCAGAGGAGGTTTTTATGATGTCGATGGACGCTGGGCTGTAGAAGGTGAGGGTATCTCTCCCGATATTGAAGTCATTCAGGATCCAAAGTCTGTTCTACAAGGAAAGGATCCTCAATTAGAAAAAGGAGTTGAAGAGGCTATGCGTTTATTGCAAACCCAAGAATTTCAGATACAGCCTGAACCTGCTGCTCCTGTACGATGGAAACGTCCCGATGGTTATAAAAAGGAGTGATCTTAATTTTTAATATATACATTATGCGCTATTTATTTATTCTATTTTGCTTAGCAACTACCACAATGATTGGACAATCAGACATTCAACAAATTCAAAATGAAATAGATCAAACGGTATGGAAACCATTCCAAAAAGCGTTTCAAACTTTGGATGGAAATGCTCTTAATGCGACTTATGCTACCGACGTATTGAGAGTCACACCGCAAGGTATCGATACTCAAAATACATTTAAAAAAGGGAATTTAGAGCGTTTTGCTGCTTCAAAAGAGGGTAATGTGTCTATTGTTTTGGATTTCTGGTTTGACAGTCGACATACCAATGCAGATACTTCCTATGAAGTCGGTTTTTATAGAATAGCCGCCACTGTCAATAATAGTACAACCTATAGTTATGGTCAATTCCATATTGTACTTAAAAAAACTAACGGACAATGGAAAATAACGCAGGATTGGGATACCGCTGAGATCAATGGACATCAGATTGATAAATATGATTTTGAAAAACACAAACCCTTAAAGTTTAATTGATATTCACGCAACCTTTTGTGATTTTAAAGGACTTATTAATAGTACGTATATATCCAAAATCGATGAAAAAAATACTTTATTTAAGTATCATCATATTTACTTTTTCCTGCACTTCTGACAGTAATTCAGAAACAGATGATGAAAATGGTCAATCCGAAGTCTCCTTTTCTGCAGACATCTTCGGTGCCATTTTTGAACGCGATAATGCTGGTGTCACCATTTTACGAGACGTATTGACTATTTCTGCAACTATTCCCGAACCATTTCAAAATATTGAGTTACGCATAGAAAATGTAGGTGAAGGAGATTTTAGTTTTGGAGATAATAATCACAATTCTCAAAGGGCAATTTATCGTGATGATAATGACACTTTTATAGCTGATTTTAGAAACGGAAGTGGTGAAATGACTATTACCAATCTAGATTTGGAAAGCTTGTTAATTTCAGGAACTTTTGTGTTTTCTGCCAGGGAGATCAATAACGGCCCTGAAACTGTTGTTGTGAACAATGGAAGTTTTGAAAATTTGCAGATTGACAACTTCTCCCCTGAGATTCCTGAAACTCTTAATATGTTTGAAGCAGATATAGATGGTATTCCTTATCGTTCGGATGAGATCTCTGCAATATTCTCCGAATCTCCAGATAATTTCATCAGTATCACATCACAAAATATTTTTACCGGCGAACAAATCAATATAGCTTTTAATGAAAATTTAGCCCCTGGCACCTACGAATTTAATGATATGGACTCCTCTCAGGTTATTGCTTCATACGACTTTTTTTTAAACGTTGATGCTACAACGCTTCTTACAACAGATGCTATCGATGGAACTTTAGAAATTTTTTCTATTGACCCTGATACGGGAAGAATAGAAGGAACCTTTAATTTCATTACTGATAATCAAAGTGCAATTCCTACCGCTCTTCTAGTTA
>CAZPTJ010000301.1:0-3801 GCA_964589085.1 uncultured Flavobacteriaceae bacterium
TATAAATACTCAACTCCTATACTTTTGAGTATAAACTTAAGTACTAAAATTTATGCTTAAATGTATAATTAAGCAATGCCGAAAGGTGAATACTATCTACCTGTTTAAATATTTCATCAGGTATTCCTTCTTCATATTGCGGCACTTCCAATCCAAGTTTAAGAGCCTGTTCCTTATAGTATATTTTTTTTAAAGGATGCGCTGGCATGACCGCATTAAAAATATGTCCGAAGGCATCCTGTTTTACAATTTCTGTAAGTATTCCTATACAATCATCTCTGTGAATAAGATTTACCGGGGCATTGCCATTACGTAACCCTGACCGACCAGCCAGAAATTTAACGGGATTTCTACTTCCGCCAAAAAGCCCTCCAAAGCGTACAATACTAGTCTTGATATGAGGTGCGTTAAAAAACAATTGTTCTACTTCAAACAATTGTTTTGCTGCATTCAAATCTGGTTTAGGAAGGACCTTCTCAGTAACAGTTCCCTGAGTATCATCATACACTGAAGTGCTACTCACTAAAACTACCTTTTTAATACTTTTGGCTTCAAGAGCAGTTACAAAATGAGCCATCTTCAATGCATAATTTGATCCGGTATCTCTCCGTAAACCAGGTGGAATCATAATCAATAATACATCGGTTTTATCCAACAAGAGATCTACTTCTCCAGAAATCCCTTCCTCACTTAAAATTAATGGATAAGCCTGGATTCCCTGAGTGCTTAGGTTTTTAGCTTTTGTACTATCAGTTACACTACCCTTGATCGTATACCCAAGCAACTTAAGGTGTTGTGCAAGCGGCAAACCTAGCCAACCCAATCCAGCTATCGTTATATTCTTATTCAATAGTATGTATAGTTAAAGTGTCTTTGACAAAAAGTTGATAGGCATCCGGATCAATAATCCGTTCCAAAACTACAGCATCGTTAGCAATAAATTGCTTTGGATAAGTGTTTTTTGGACGCGCTGACATAGTGAATAAAGCATTATCCAGTAAATCATAAGAGTATTCTTTTAAGGTGAAAACTACTTTTTCTCCTGCTGGAATTGTGTATTCCAAAGCCAGAGAATCATGAGGAGAAAGATAATAACTCAACATGGTTTTACTCCTTCGCTTGGGATATTCTTGTGTTTCCGGATCTGGCTTAAGAGCTTTACCATTATACATCAGTCTTTTATAGGGAGTATCCAGATCTGAATACAGTAACATTTGATGTACCTTACGTTGCGGCACTATGGTAAGTGCTACATGTCTTAATTGATCAATAACCGTATCTTTTTCTTTACGCACTTCGCTCTCGGGTATTGGGATAAGTTGTGCCTCTTTTGCATAGGTATACCGTGTATTATATTTACTTCCTGTAGCATTTCCAATATACTTAGATGCAGACTCCGGCGATTCTCCTAAATATCCTTTCACCCAACCATCCATTTTTTTATCATAAGTCGCCCAATATGCTTTGCCTTGATCTGCATTAGCATAATAGATTAAACTATTAGGACGTGGTTGTTCTTCATTAAAATCAGAACGTTGATGTGCTATAAATAAAAAGACTATGGCCAAAAGCAAACTGAATCGCCCTAACCATTTTTTTGCACGATACATTCCAAAAACCGAATAAAGCAAACCGAAAACGAGTACCATTAAAATACCACTTACATAGGTTATATCAGAACCTAAACCTACAGGGAAGAATTCAAGAAGTGGCGCTAAAATAAAGAGTGCAGGTGCGCACAAGAAACTAAGAAATAACATACTGGGGCGCGTACTTCTAATATGTATCCATAAAGCAATCAATGCAAAAAATACAGGAATAATAAAATAGGCAGCACCTTGTAGTTTTAATGCCACTCCAACATTAATGATTAACCAAATGCCTATAGGTGCTACAAGTACGCTTGCCGTATGTTCTGGTTTTATAAATCGTGCATAAATACCGAAACTTAAGCTTAATGCCAAACAAACAAAAGCTGCTGTATACCAATGACCGTTATAAATAAATACCGGTAGCATCTCATTATATCCCGGATATATAACTTTAATTAATTCCCATAGGAGAAAAAGTAACCCTCCTACCATAACCAGACTTAATAGAAAAACTCCTAACCCTTTACCTATTTCATTTCCAGATAACCGTTGTTTCTTAAAACCATAGAGGAGGAGGAGGATAAAAACAAGTATGGCAAGAATCAACATAGGCCAAATCCAGGAAAAAGGATAGGCAATCATTTTAACCAAGGCGCTATCAAAATATACATATTCCACATCGGATTTTAAATTGGTCAAATCAATATTAGAAAAATGATGCAGTAAAGGCATTAAATAGCTTCCCTGATGAGCCAATGAATTTTGATCCAGATTTTCCACATTATCATTTACAGTGTGATAGTCATAATGATCATCTATAAATGCAAAGAAAAAACCATCAATATCTCCATCTTCTCTCAGTACTGTAGAATCTGTATCATTAGGCAGCATTTTATAAATGCTATACATAAGCGAGGTGGCAACAGGATAATCCGGAGAAGCTTCCATAAATGCTTTAATAAGCTCAGAATTGCCTCCATTTGTTTCTACAATCATAGTAGACGGACCTCCACTACCTCGAGCTTCAAAATTAAGCGCAACACCTACATTTTTTGCCCAAGGATGTTCATTAACAAAAAGGCGTGCCCCATCAAGTCCTAATTCTTCGGCATCTGTAATACAAACAATAATGTCATTTTTGGGTACTGCTCCGCTAGCAAGGTAAGCTCTTAAACTTTCTAATATGGTTACTACTCCTGAACCTGCATCGCTGGCACCACGAGAAGCACTATGAGGTGCACTGTCATAATGCGACAATAAAAGCATCGTTTTCCCACTGGGGTCTGAACCTTTAATACGAGCTACAATATTTTTAGGCTTTACCAGATTCCCAAAACCATTCCATTGATCGAGCACAAAACCATCCTGAATCTGTGTTTCGAGTCCTAGCTTTTCTAACTCATTTGTAATATAGTTACGTACATCTGTATGAGCATCCGTTCCGACAAAATGAGGTGCGCTGGCGATCACATTAAGGTGTTGCATTGCTCGCTCCGTAGAAAACTCAGAGAGGGAATCTCCCGTATGATCACTTTTTGGCATTAATGAATTAAAACTCATATAGACCAATAAGAGAATAATGATTAATGAAAAAATATGGGAAAGACGTTTCATGAAGGTTAGTTTAACACTTCTAAAATACGATTTTTAGGGTTTTATTAGCTTTCGCGAAAGCCTAATCCAACTTTTATCCATTTAAAATTGCTAACTTTAAGAACACTAAAATTCATAAGTCATGGCAATTAAAAGTTTTATGGGCCGTCGCGCCAAACCGACAAAAGGCACCCCCACCAACATTAAAGTAAGTGATTATATGACGACAAAACTCATTACCTTCAATCCAGAACAATCCCTTCTGGAGGTAATGAATACCTTGATTAAGCATAAAATTTCAGGTGGTCCGGTTGTTAATGAAAAACGAGAACTTCTGGGCATTATCTCAGAAGGAGATTGTATTAAACAAATTTCCGATTGCAGATATTACAATATGCCGATGTCCGATATGATTGTTGAAAAACATATGGTAAAAGATGTTGAAACGATTGATGGTAATATGAATATTTTTGATGCTGCCAATAAATTTGTTAGTTCAAAAAGACGACGTTTCCCTATTGTAGAAAATGGAAAACTTACAGGGCAGGTAAGCCAAAAAGATGTTCTCAGAGCTGCACTAACGCTTAATGGACAAACATGGAAATAGTTACATTAA
>CAZPTJ010000302.1:0-3758 GCA_964589085.1 uncultured Flavobacteriaceae bacterium
TATATTTTGCAGCACTTTCAAATTGTAATAGATTTTCTAATGCATAATCTGGGTTAAACTTATATCGAACTCACGTTAATTAATAACTCGGGGAGCATTAACTTTAATAAGTCTAGGGATAGTTCCAATTTTCTGTTTCTTTACAAAAATCTAAATTCTAAATCAATTCACACACAACTTTTAGTCTTGATCCAGTTTATGATATACGCTATAATAAACTGCATAGGATATGACTACGATACTTTATACTTCCTGAGAAAAAATCAAGTCAACATAAACCCCTTATTTCAACTGAGAATTAAGGAGTTTATTTTTGTGAGTTTAGATAATGTATTCTTTTTTATGGTTGGTAGGTAAAAACTTCTAGTGGCGCATTATTACTTACTGCTACATAATAAGGTGTGTTTCCAATCATAAGTTGCGCAAGGTCTTTTGCATCTTTATCAATAAAGGGGTCATAGCTTTTGGTATAGGTAAAGTTACCTTGACCATCACCCAATAGTACATAACCATAATTACTGTCATAGCGTATGGTTTCTACCTCGGCATCATAAATAGCTCCAACACCGATAACATCTAGGTGCCCATCATTATTAATGTCTTCGCTTAATAACGAAAGCGTAGGACCGGTTTGGGTTTCGTTAGGTAAATACGTGATTTCAAAAGTACCATTCCCTAAATTTTTAAGATATACAGATTCAAATTGCTGTACTTGAAATACGTGAGCGTCTTTTAAACGTTCTTCTCCATAAATATCATTAAAATCGAGACTTGCAAATTGTTTATAAGAACCTATTTTATCCAGTAAGAATGGGTTTTGTTCAGAACTACATTCCCGACCGCGTACGGGGACTAATTTTCCTTCAGAGATTTTGGATAAGGCTACATCAAAACTTCCATTGTCATCAAAATCTTTGGCGTGAATAGATAATGGTTTTTTAGTAGTGGGTTGGAATTTATTATTTCGTCCTAGATTCCCCAATACATAATCAGGATCTCCATCATTATCAAAATCGGCAGCAGTGGCACTAAACCACCATCCTGCAGTTTCATCAAGTCCCTGGATGCTTTGGGCTTTGGTAAAAGCACCATTAGTATTTTCAAAAAATGTAGGTTGCATCCATTCGCCAACAACTAATAGATCCAGATCATTATCACCATCATAGTCTGTAAATATGGCATCAGATATCATTCCCATGTGACTAAGATCAGGATCATCCGCAGCGATATCCACAAAATTGCCGTTATCGTTTCGGAGCAGGTACGAAGTAGGAGATAGGGGATATTTCCCTGGAATAACATTACCACCTACAAAGAGGTCCAAATCTCCATCATTATCAAAATCTGTCGCTTGTATGGCTTTTCCAGCAGTACGCATTTTAGGAAGTGCTTTTGCCGCGCGATTATAACTGCCTTTTCCATTGTTAAGGTATAAACGATCTTGTAATAGTACATCATCTTCACTCAGTTCATAACCCGTGCTTACCACATATAAGTCTTGATCTCCATCACCATCGGCATCAAAAAAGAGGGCATTGGCATCTTCATATTTGGCTTCCTGTTTCCATAGGGTTTCGTTTGTTTTCACGAAAGTGCCTTCACTTGTTTGCATATAAAGTGCGGCTTCTGCTCCCAGAGCATTTCCAACAAAAAAATCTTCTAATCCATCACCATTGATATCACCTACAGTAATTCCTGTACCCTTCGTGGATTGTTTTTGGGGTAATAATAACTGGACGTCATAATCATTATAGGGATTTTCCTGATGTGTATAATCAATACCCAGGTTTGAAGGAGCAATAGATTTTTTTTGAGAAGGACTGTAGCGTAGGGAATTGTCTTTTCCTGTTGCATCTGCATAGCTGAACGTTACAACGCCATTTGCTGCTACATTAGTTTGTTTGGATAGCTTACCATCTGGCCAGCGCACCGTTATTTCTTCTGCTTGATCTAGAGTACCCAATCCAAAATGCATTAATGGGCTTATGGAAGATTGGAATCCTCGGGTTACATAGAGTTTTTGATATTGGGTTTCTTCTCCTGCAGTAACAGTTATTTCTGCACCAATACCCAGTGTATTTGTTGGAGCTCCTTCGAGTTTAATCTTCAAGGAATTTGCATTTACATTATTACGATACAGGCCTATCTCTCCGTTGACATTATTTACAATAAGATCCAGATCTCCATCATTGTCAATATCTGTATAGGCTGCTCCGTTAGAAAAGCTAGGATCTTCTAGTCCCCATTCCTTAATCACTTTTGTAAAGCTCAGGTCACCATTATTTTTATATGCATAGTTATCTAGCTTTTGAGAGGGCATTAAATCGAGCACTGCCTGAAGTGTCATAGCTTCTCCTCGAGCATTTCTAGCTTTGAGCTCTCTCCTAAAATCCTGATTGTTATAATCTTTATAGACCCCATTGGATATAAAAATGTCCTTTAAACCGTCATTGTCAAAATCTGCCAAAAGTGGAGCCCAACTCCAATCTGTTTTGACTATACCACTTAATTGAGCCGTTTCTTTATACTTACCATTACCGTTATTATAATGTAGCATATTGGCCATATACGCATGATGGTAACCCACATTGACTATAGCGTTAAAATTCTCTGTGCTCATGGAGGCCATGTTTTCCTTGCTACGGGCATAATTTTCTGCCAGCATATCAACGGTGACCAGATCAGGGAGACCATCATTATTTAGATCGGCATAATCAGATCCCATACTATTGAAGGAAATGTGATTAACTCTGGTGTTGGCTTCATTTTTAAAAGTTCCATTACGTTGATTGATATACAATAAGTCTGGCTCCAGATAGTCATTGGAAACATAAATATCATCCCAACCGTCATTATTGAAATCTCCTACTGCACCGGATAATCCCCAAGATTTATTATAGATACCTGCTTCTCCAGTTACTTTAGTAAAGTGTGTGCCATCATTACGATATAGTTGATCACTGGTAGTTTCTTCTATTGCTTTCTGAATGGCACCACTTATCTTGGTATTATTTCCAAAATCATAACGGTAGTTCACCACATATAAATCAAGATCGCCATCTTTATCATAATCTAATGGATAAGCCTGTGTGCTGTAACCAGGATCATCTATACCCCATTTTTTTGCTTCTTCTTTAAAAGTTCCATCTTGTTGATTGACAAAAAGCTTGTTGCGTCTTCCATCATCACTTTTTAAAGACCCTGCTTTAGAGACATAAATGTCCATCCATCCATCATGATTGATATCCATCATGGTAGCACCAGTAGTAAATCCTTCGTAGTCTATTGTTTTGGATTTTTGGGTAATATCTTCAAAAGTAAAATCACCTTTGTTTTTATATAATTTATTATGTCCAAAATTTGAGGTAAGATATATATCCTCAAGTCCATCACCATCAATGTCGCCTACGGCAACACCTGCTCCTGTATATAAATAAGGGTAGTTTAGAAAATTAAATTCTAAGTCTTCCCGGACTGTATTTTCAAAACTAATATTGCTTTGGCCTGTATTTATCTTTGAAAACAGTGTGGTTGCTCCATTACTATAACCGCCATGTCTGGTTTCTTCTTTCTGCTCTTTTAGATTGGAATTACAGGAACAAAATACAATTAAGAAAAACAGCATAACTGCACTTATTTTGTTTGACATACTACTCATTTTTATTCTGAAAAGAGTTATGACTAAAATATTAAAATTAATTCAAAAAGGAGAATACTGATTTATAGAATCCTAAAAGATGTCGTCTCAAAGTTAAATG
>CAZPTJ010000303.1:0-3755 GCA_964589085.1 uncultured Flavobacteriaceae bacterium
TTTGAGCTAACGCGTCAAAGGTCGATATATATTCTGTTTCAATTTCGGGTAATACGGTTTTAATAATGTACGGTGAGATTTCTCGTTGTTTGAGTTCTCTTATAATACGATTCCTTCCCCACTGTTTCTGACGGAATTTTCCTAGCGTAAAATTTCGTGCAAAGCGCTCTTCGTTTACATAGTTTTCCTGAACAAGATGTGCAATAATATGGTCTATTGCTTCAGGAATCATGTGCATCTCCCGAAGTTTGGTTTTCACTTCTTTATGACAACGATCCCGATACACACAATAACGTTCTAATTTTTGTCTTGCCTCATCTACCGTATATGTTTTTGTGTTATGCTGCATGGTTGTGAAGATAGGGATATCCAATGTTTTTAGAAGTTCTTCAGACTAGGAATCCCCTCATTTTCTAAAACAAAAAACCCCATTTCCTAATGGAAACAGGGTTCTTTTTTTAAACTTTTATAGCTTTACCGTCTTTATCTTTAAAACGATATTCTAAATACGTGTAAGCATCTCTGGGTATGACTTTTACCCATTTTTTATGTTCTAAAAACCATTTAGAACGTATTGATGGAAATCCTTTTGTTAAAAAGGCTGCAATAAAAGGGTGCGTATTAAGTGTCACCTTTTTATTACCATTTTTAATAATGCGTTCAAGTTCTGTCTGAATTTTTTGTACTAAAACAATAGGAGCTTCAACTTCTCCGTTTGATCCATTAGGATCATTTTCTCTCGTTTTAATTTCTAATTCAGGACGAACTCTTTGCCTTGTAATTTGGATCAAACCAAATTTACTTGGCGGTAATATTTTATGCTTTGCGCGATCGTCCTTCATCTCTTCTTTAAGATGATTAAACAATTTTCTTCGATGTTCAGCTCTACCCATATCGATAAAATCGATAACAATAATACCTCCCATATCCCGAAGGCGTAATTGACGTGCAATTTCTGATGCGGCGATCATATTTACTTCTAAAGCGGTGTCTTCTTGACTTTTTGCTTTATTTGATCTATTACCACTATTAACATCTATTACATGAAGGGCTTCTGTATGTTCAATAACAAGGTAGGCTCCCTTGCTCATTGAAACTGTTTTACCAAAAGCAGTTTTAATTTGTCGTTCAATACCGTATTTTTCAAAAATGGGTACTGAATTTTTGTAAAGCCTCACGATGTTTGCCTTTTTTGGTGCAATCTCGCTTAAATAATCTTTTAATTGGTATGAGAGCGTTTCATCATCTACGGTAATTCCAGTGAATGAATCATTAAATATATCTCTAAGAATAGAGGAAGCTCGATTCATTTCACCCAGAACTTTACTGGGATGATGCGCTCCTGAAATTTTTTTACACATAGTAGACCATTTGTCTACTAGGCTTTGTAAGTCTTTGTCTAGTTCTGCAACTTTAACTCCCTGTGCTACTGTGCGAACAATAACACCAAAACCTTTAGGTCTTATGCTTTGAACAAGTCGTTTTAGTCTTGCCTTCTCTTCGCGACTTTCAATCTTTTGAGAGATTGAAATACGATCAGAAAAAGGCACAAGAACAATATATCTACCGGCAATGGAAAGTTCACTACTTATCCTTGGTCCTTTGGTAGAAATTGGTTCTTTTACGATTTGTACAAGTACACTTTGATTGGATTTTAAAACGTCATTAATTTTTCCGTTTTTATCAATATCCTTCTCAAAGGGGAATTTTTTTAGAGAATAGTCTTTTAATTTACCTGTGCTTACACGTTTTATAAAGCTTTGAAGAGTAGGTAATTTGGGACCAAGGTCATGGTAATGCAAAAAAGCATCTTTCTCATAACCTACATTAACAAAAGCAGCATTAAGACCAGAAACGGTCTTGCGTATTTTTGCAATGTAAATATCTCCAACATTAAATTTATTACCACCTTCTTCTTTATGTAATTCTATAAGTTTTCCATCTTTTAGTAAGGCAAAATCAACTCTTGAGGAACTAGATCTTATGATCAATTCTTTATTCACTCTTAGTAATTTATATGAGTGATATGTTTCCATATCACAAATGGATTAAACAAAAATATATCACAGGCATAATCAATATATGTGAATGTAATACATACGGTGCAAGTCCAATAATACTTTAAGGTTTCAGTATCTAGTGTCTTGCGATGTCAAAGAACGACAAAAGAAAAAGTAGTACTAGACTACTTTTTCTTCTTGTGACGATTTGCTCTTCGTCTTTTTTTACGCTTATGCGTTGCTACCTTGTGTCTTTTTCTTTTTTTACCACTTGGCATAAATAACGGTGTTTATTTTAATTATTAGTTTTCTACCGCAACGTTCGTCTTAACACCTTCTACAAATATTTTTGCAGGTTTAAACGCTGGAATGTTGTGTGCTGGGATTTTGATAGTCGTGTTCTTCGAAATGTTTCTACCAGTTTTTTCAGCTCTCTTTTTAATAATGAAGCTTCCAAATCCTCTTAAATACACGTTGTTTCCTCCTTCTAAAGAGGTTTTAACTTCTTGCATGAACGACTCAACAGTTGCCTGGACGTCATTCTTCTCAATACCTAACTTCTCAGAAATGTTAGCTACGATATCAGCTTTTGTCATAAAAATTAATATTTAGGGGTTAAAAAATCAAGGTTGCAAATATAACGATTAAAATTTCAAAATTTCAAGCTTAATCTTTTAAAATATAATGAGATATGCTATAATTTCGTTATATGCCCAAAATTTCATCACATTTTTCTAATAAACTAATAGCGTGGTATTTAGAAAATAAGCGCGCCATGCCCTGGCGAAAAACTACCGATCCATACCGCATATGGTTGTCAGAAATCATTCTACAACAAACGCGAGTAGAACAGGGATTACCCTATTATCTGAAGTTTACTGAAACGTTTCCGAATGTTTATGAACTTGCCCATGCTCAAGAGGAAACTGTTCTAAAATTATGGCAGGGTTTGGGATATTATTCCAGAGCGCGAAACTTACATGCTTGCGCAAAACATATTGTTTCAGAACTAGACGGCAAATTCCCCGAGACTTATGAGGGTTTATTAAAACTTAAAGGAGTAGGTGATTATACCGCCAGTGCGATTGCCAGTATTTGTTTTAATCAAGTTACTGCGGTGGTGGATGGAAATGTTTATCGCGTTTTGTCCAGAGTTTATGGTATTGACACTCCTATTAATAGTACTTCTGGTATTAAAATATTCAAAACATTAGCACAAGAGTTAATAGACCCTGAGCGTCCCGCCGATTTTAATCAGGCGATCATGGAGTTTGGTGCGATACAATGTAAACCCAAAAATCCATACTGTTTGCATTGTGTTTTTAACGATCAATGTGTGGCTTTACAAAAAAACAGTATTCACCTTCTCCCGGTAAAAATCAATAAAACCAAAATTCGAAAACGCTATTTTCATTATTTGGTTCTCAGAACACCAGAAGGTAGTACTATACTCCAACAGCGCAACCAAAAAGGTATCTGGCAAGGTTTATATCAATTTCCCTTGCTAGCATTTGATATGGAGATTACTAGCTTTCGCGAAAGCGAACCTTTTCAGGAGATCACAAAGAACCTTAGCATTAATCATATGGTTTTATATAATGATCAACCTATTATTCATAAACTCTCTCATCAACATTTATATACTTTTTTCTGGATTATCGATGTTGAGACTATTTCGGAAAATGCAATCTCCTGGTCTAGAGTTAAGGACTATCCTGTTCCCGTTTTGATCTCGAACTTTATCGATACCTTTGA
>CAZPTJ010000304.1:0-3752 GCA_964589085.1 uncultured Flavobacteriaceae bacterium
TTTATTTTTAACAATATGCTACACAGCATATTATTTCTTAGTAAACTTTCTAACTATTTTTTGATTATCTGTAGTTTCAAGTTGTAAGAAATAAATTCCTGTTGAGAGCGCTTTTACATCAATAGTGTTATTTATAATAGGAGTATTTATTATTTTTCCAGTGATGTCAATAATATTTGCCGTCGTCTGCAAAGTGTTGTTTGGGGTATTAATCCGTATTGCACTTGCTGCAGGGCTTGGGAATAGAGTGAGATCAATACTATTCTCATTGTCTTCCAAACCTAGTGTTGTATTTCCTTCTTTGACAAATACAGTTTGATTCACCGTAATATTTTCAATGGAATCTACAATTCCTGAAGGCCACTCAATGGTTAAAACATCAATGCTAGTTGCATCACCTAATCCAAAATGAGGATTTAAAGTATGCATATTCCAAAAACCCTCACCACTTCTCACATTACGAACCTGAATTCCAAAACCACCTTCAATAGTGATTTTTGCTCCGATACCATTAATATTACTTTCTTCGCCTTCTAAATTGATTTTTAGCCAATTATTATTATTGCCGTTATTCATATACACGATATTTCCTTTGAAAACATCTAAAAATCCATCATTATTAAGATCTCCTACTGAACCATCCTGCGGGATTTGAACTGTATTTGCCGAAAAGGTATTGTCTCCGTTATTTATCAACAAACTAGTGTCAAGCCCTGAATAAATATCTAAATATCCATCATTGTTAAAGTCAAAAGTGACAATATCAATAGCTCCATCCTGATTGTCAAATCCTGTACCAGAGGTTATATCAGTAAAAGTTCCGTCTCCATTATTTTCATAGAAAATTGTACCAATTTCATTAAAATGTTGATCTGCAGAGATAATATCCATATCACCATCGTTATCAAAATCACCTATTGCACTTGACCAGGACTGCGTATTAGTGTCTATTCCAGCTGCGGCACCAACTTCGGTATATGTTCCATCTCCATTGTTGCGATGTAATTGGTTTCTGCGTCCAGGATCGTTTACGTTACCTGATCCAGCAACACACTTGGATAGATAAAGATCGTTATCTCCATCATTATCATAATCAAACCATAGTGAGCCATAATTGTGACCTGTAGCGGTATCTCCAAGACCTCCTTGAATTTCATCTAGAAAATTGCCATTCCCGTCATTAAGAAAATATACATTGGGTTGTACGTCATGACAAACAAAAGCGTCCAGATGCCCATCATTGTTAATGTCTATAAAATTTGTGCGTTGTGAGAAAATAAAGAGGCTACTCTGATCTTCCTGAGTGAAGCTGGTACCATCTGCATTAGCTTTTAAAAAACTTACTCCGCTACCTCCTCCGTACATAATATCATTAATACCATTGGCATCATAATCTCCTACACTAATGGACCAATTTGGGCCATTGGATACAGAAATTGGAATATCTACTTGATCAAAGCCTGTAGTTGTTTGGTATAAGATTCGTAAGTTGGATTCCGAAGGGACAAGAATGTCGTCCAGAAAATCTCCATTTAAATCTACAGAACCAATAATACTATTGCTGCCACCACTAACACTTTGAGTAGTAAAAGTTGCGTCCTGAGCATACACAGAGGACAAGCACAAAAAAATAAATAAATAATAGATTTTTTTCATAAGTCGTAGTTTTTTTTGAAAGTTGTTAAAAATAAAGCCTTTTCTATACATGATTGGTAAGTTTATTGTTAAACAGTTAAACAATTATATAGTTAAAAAGTTAAAACATTAAAAAATTAAGCAGTTAAATAATTAAACAGTTAAACAGTTAATTACCCTACTTTTATATGCAGAGATTATTTGGGATATGTAAGGCACATCCAAAATAAAGTTTACGCTATTTAACAATAATTAAAAAAAATCTGCCTAAGACAGAAAAGGTCTTTTTTGATAATATTTAAGCATTATTATTCAACCAATGTTACAAATAAGCCATCATCTGTTTTAGAAACTGTCGCTAATTTGTTTTTGGTTAAACCCTTTATTCCTTTGTCCCAACCTTTATTACTAAGTTCCGAAGCTACTTTAAGATCAGCCAAGAGAACTGTTTTTTCTTTCTTAAGAATAGTAAAAATCGCCTTTTCATTATCAGTTAAATCCAAAGGCTTTTGTTCTGGTTTCATCTGTGGGAAGAATAATACTTCCTGAATCGATTGATTGTTGGTCATAAACATAGTCAATCGATCGATACCGATACCGATACCTGAGGTGGGAGGCATGCCATATTCCAAAGCACGGAGAAAATCCTGATCGATAAACATGGCTTCATCATCACCTTTTTCAGAGAGTTTTAGTTGATCTTCAAAACGTTCCCGTTGATCAATAGGATCATTAAGTTCAGAGTAGGCATTAGCCAATTCTTTTCCGTTTACCATTAATTCAAAACGTTCCGTTAATCCTTTTTTAGAACGATGTTTTTTTGTCAATGGACTCATTTCTAACGGGTAATCTATAATAAACGTAGGTTGTATATAATGATGTTCACAGCATTCGCCAAAAATCTCATCAATCAATTTGCCAATACCCATGGTCTCATCTACTTCAAGCTTAAGCGCTTTTGCAGCTTCTCGAACCTCATCTTCTCCTTTTTGATAAAGATCATATCCCGTATGTTCTTTGATAGCATCCAGTATGCCTATACGTTTATAAGGGGCTTTATAGTTTATGATATTTTCACCAAATGGCACTTCTGTAGTACTGTGTAAGTTCAATGCTACTTGTTCCAATAGTTTTTCTGTGGTATCCATCATCCAATGGTAATCCTTATAGGCCGCATACATTTCCATAACGGTGAATTCTGGATTATGTGTTCGATCCATTCCCTCATTGCGGAAATCTTTGGCAAACTCATAAACACCGTCAAAACCACCTACGATAAGTCTCTTGAGGTACAATTCATTTGCTATACGTAAGTACAATGGCATATCTAATGCATTGTGATGTGTGATGAAAGGTCTGGCAGCAGCTCCTCCTGGAATGGGTTGCAGAATTGGAGTTTCTACTTCCAGAAAATCCATATCGTTATAAAACGAACGAATGGTATTAACAATTTTTGTTCGTTTTACAAAAGTATCCCGGACTTGAGGATTGACAACTAAATCTACATAGCGTTGGCGATAACGTAGTTCCGGATCATTAAATTCATCATAAGTATTTCCTTCGGCATCTGTTTTGGGTAAAGGCAGTGGGCGAAGTGCTTTACTAAGTATGGAGAAGTCTTTAACAAGAACAGTCTTTTCGCCAACTTTGGTAATAAATAATTCTCCTTCTATTCCTAGAAAATCTCCAATGTCCAGAAGTTTTTTGAAAACATCATTGTATTTTGACTTATCATCACCCGGGCAGATTTCATCTCGATTAAAATAAACCTGTATGCGACCTTCGGTATCTTGTAGTTCGGCAAAAGAAGCAGATCCTTGTACTTTTTTGCGCATAATTCGTCCAGCAATAATAACTTTTTCCCCTTCGATATAGTTCTGTTTTATGCTAGCTGAGGTATGCGTTACCTTATATTGAGCTGCTGGATAGGGGTCAATACCTATTTCGCGTAAGCGTGATAACTTTTCACGTCGTACCAATTCTTGTTCTGAAAGTGCCATACCAAATATTTAAGCCTGCAAAGATAGTACAAACCAAGGTGTAACAAAAGTATGAAAGCACCTACCTATAGGGCATCATCAATCTTTATTTTAATTGCATATGAGTTTTTGGCGTGT
>CAZPTJ010000305.1:0-3700 GCA_964589085.1 uncultured Flavobacteriaceae bacterium
GGACCTGCTAGAGGTTTGTTAGTATATCAAACAGATGCTTCGGAAGGATTTTGGTTTTTTGATGGTTCTGTTTGGAGAGAATTAATAACCTCTGGATGGTCTACAATAGGTGATGCAGGTACAGACTCTTCCATTAATTATGTAGGAACCTCAGACTCAAATGATCTCGTAATAGTGGCTGATGATAATGAAGTTATGCGTATCGAGGATTCTCAAGAAATAGGCATAGGAATTATAAATCCAGAAGAGTTATTGCATTTACAAGGTACAGGCCCTTTATTACGTATAGAAGATGGAAATGAAGCTGTTGGGAGAGTTTTAGTTTCAAATGCTGCAGGTGAGGCTACATGGAGTGATTATCCTGCTGGTGGAGGCGGTGGAACAGGAACAGATAATGATTGGGCATTCTTTCCTAGTGGTACAACTCCTGATATTAATGCCAATCTTGGTAGAAATGGGCCTGCGATTATAGGGAGAACTACTGAAGTGATTGCTGGGGTAAATCTTCAGCAGTTACTTGTAGATGATTTGTCAAATTCCACAAGGCTAGCTATAGGTGATGTTGAGTTTATTCAAGAAGGTAATGATAGATTAAATTTTAGTCATCGTGTATTGCCCATTGATCATATTACTAATGGCACCCCTCAAGGGGGTGTTAGTGCTCGAAGGTGGAGAAGACTATTTGCAACTAATGGAGTCGTTCAAACTTCTGATGAAAGCCTTAAGGATGAAATTTATGAACTACCATATGGAGTTAAGGACATAATGAAATTGAAACCTGTTTCTTATTATTGGAAAAAAGAATTATACAGTGATTTTGAAATTCCAGATGATAAAAAAGAAAAGATGTACGGATTTATAGCTCAAGATCTTAAAAAAGTCATCCCAGAAGTAGTTCGTACTTATGGTTATGTAAATAAAAATGAAAATGAACCAGATGTATATGTTCGAGAAGAATTTGATCGTATGGGTGTTAATTATCAGGAAATTATACCTTTGTTGATTAAGGCAGAGCAAGAACAACAAGAAAGAATTAAGAAATTGATTTTAGAAAACAAGGCTTTAAAAAATAGTCTAACTAATTATAAAAATTCAAAAGAATGAAAAACTTTATTATTGCTTTTTCAACTATTCTATTATGTGGATTTTTAGCAAAGGCACAAGTAGGTATAGGTACAAATACTCCAAGTCCAAGTAGCGCTTTAGATATGACAAGTATTAATAAAGGGCTATTAATTCCTAGATTGACGCAAGCGCAGCGATTAGTTATCGCCTCGCCGGCAGAAGGATTATTAGTATATCAAACTGATGCTGTAATAGGTTTTTGGTATTATGATGGTACTACTTGGATGCAATTTGCGCCTTTAGAAGTTTGGGGGCTTACAGGAAATGCTGGCTCAAATGCTGGTACAAACTTTATTGGAACTACAGATAGTCAAGATTTTGTTTTTAGAACTGATGAAATAGAAGCGATGAGAGTAACGCCTAACGGAAGAGTAGGTATTGGTACCCCGAATCCACAAAATACTTTACATATAGAATCTGCTTCAGGAACACCAGCTTTGCGTATAGACGATGGAAATCAAGCTGTAGATAGGGTTTTAACTTCTGATGCAACTGGTAATGCAACATGGATGGATGTACCTGCTGGCAGCTCTTCAACAAATTTAGATCCTGATTGGAATTTTGTTTCTGGTGTTTCCAACACAGACCCGATATATCGTACAGGTAATGTAAGAATAGGTGGCCCTAGTGAAGCGATGTACTTACTAGACGTACAAAGGAACGAGCTCGAAATGACAACTACTGTGGGTATTGGAGGAACAGAATTTATTGAAGATGATATAGCAGAATTTAAATTTAGTGGAGCACTAGTCCCTCTAAATAACAATACGATACCTTTTGGAGATGCAGGGGCTAAATGGGCTGTTTTTTTTGCAAATAATGCAACAATAAATACGTCTGACCGCAAAGAGAAAGAAGATATTACTCCTCTAGCATATACATCGAGCGATGTATTAAAAATTAAACCTGTTACATACCAATGGAAAAATGAAATCTACGGAAGTACTGTTGTTAAAGGCAGTGATAAGATGAATAAAATAGGGTTCCTAGCTCAAAACTTAAAAAAAGTTATTCCAGAATCTGTCATAGACTATGAATGGGTTAGAGATCCAGTAACAAAACAATGGTCAAAAAAACAAATAGATGTTTTGGGTGTTAATTATAATGAGATTTTACCACTAGTGGTAAAAAGCATTCAAGAAAAACAATACCTTATTGATGAATTAAAACAAGAACAAAAAGAAATTAAAGAATTGCTTAAAAGTTTAGAATAATGGAAAAAATAAATATATTTCCTTTTTTATTAGCCTTAATCTTATATACAAGTGTTTCTGCACAAGTAGGTATTAACACATTTACTCCAGATCCCAGTGCTATTCTAGATATTTCATCTGTAAATACGGGACTATTAATACCTAGAATGGACCAAGCACAACGTCTTGCTATTGGAGACCCTGCAACAGGTTTATTAGTATATCAAACAGATGCAACAGATGGTTTTTGGTTTTATAATGGAACTGTATGGGAAGCTATAGGAGGGATTAATGGTTGGGATCGATCTGGAAATACAGGAACAACAGCTACAACAAATAGATTAGGAACCATAGATAATCAAGATTTTATTGTTAGAGCAAATAATAATGAAGTGATTCGTTTTGGGATTAATGGTAATGTAGGTATAGGCACTACTAACCCTCAACGTCTTTTACATATATATAATACTGCTGAATCTCCGCTACGTATTATAGATGGTGGAGAAACTGCAGGAAATGTTTTGCTAAGTGATATTAATGGAAATGCTACCTGGAGTACGCCTCCAGATACTGGTGGTACTCCTCCTACTGATGATGACGATTGGTTTTTTACTAATCCAGCAGGAAGTTCATTAAACGATCCTATATATCACCAAGGATCAGTAAATATTGGAACTAATTCAGCTGCAGACCCTTCTTTTATATTGCAGGTAAATAGTGGAAACCCTTCTACTTCTGTTAAATTCGGTTCTATTGAAGTGATCACTACCGATGAAAATAATAGATTTTTCTTTAATAATGATGTAAGCCCAACTTCAAATGGAGCTCATAACTTAGGACGAAATGGTAATAGATGGACAGAGTTCTGGGCTATTGAAGGAGTAATACAGACATCAGACAGAAGAGAAAAAGAACGTGTAAAAACCATTGAATATGGCCTTGAGCAAATATTATTACTCAACCCAGTTTCTTATAAATGGAAAAAGGAACAAATAGATGACTTTATAGTACCAGATGATGAAAAAAGAACACATCTAGGTTTTATAGCTCAAGAACTTCAGGAGATTATTCCTGAAATTGTCTTGTCAGAATTCTGGAATACATCTGAAGAAAATCCAAATATTTTGATTAAAGAGAAAGGAGAAACTCTCGGTGTTAAGTACAGTGAGCTCATTCCTATAATTGTAAAATCAATTCAACAACAGGAAGAACAACTAAGAGAACTTGAAAAGCAAAACAGACAACTTCAAAAAGCATATAAACTAATTTATAAAAGAAACAAAGATTAAATCTAAGTAAGGATATTTAGCATTAGGCATAGCTTTCCCATTTGATTTGTGATTAACTATTTTTTGATGTTATTCTAGGCTACTTTTTGGGTC
>CAZPTJ010000306.1:0-3648 GCA_964589085.1 uncultured Flavobacteriaceae bacterium
TAAGAAAATACTTGTTTTTATTGCGCTTTCAGTCCTCATTGCGAAGTTCTACTGCGTAATTCGGGTTAAAGGATAGATTATCCAAATGAATAATAATCAATATAAAATAAAAACGTACGAGTATACTCATACGTTTTTAAAGATTAGTTGATTTGAAGTGGTTATTGCTTCGGAGCTAAAATACTATTTTTTTGTGTGATTGAAAATAGCCTCTTTCCAAATACTAATTTACTTCAAATTTACAGCTGTAGCTCCTACAATACCGGTAGTAGGAGAAGTAGCATAGGCAATGATTTCAATACTATCCTTATCTTCTACCCAATCAGGGATTGATAAGTTTACTTGTCCTTTATCTGTACTCAGCTCTAAGGTTTTTTCAGCAATAACAATGTGCGTATTCTTTAATGTCCTATTGCGATTCTCGCCACGTTTTATAACAGTAGTACGTTCTTTAACCACAGCAGCAATAGTAATTTCTTTTGCATCTAATATGCTCGCAAGCTTATAGTCCACAACAATGCCTTGATGTTCTTGACTTATCTCTGTCAATTGAATATCAACTTTTTTAGCTTTGGTTTGGTAATGTTTTAGTCTACTATATAATTGACTTCGGTTAGAGCCTGTAAAATGTTCTCTTCCATTAATTACTGCCTGTGGAGTATAAACACTACGTGACCTGAAACGACTTGCATAATCATATTGTTTCTCGGTATATGCTTTACTACCAAAAGGGTCTTTCCAACCGATATAATCCCAATAATCTACGTGATAAGACAATATATAGACCTCTTCTCCCTTATATTGTTCTTCAATATCGGCAATTAACTGATCAGCTGGAGGACAACTACTACAACCTTGTGATGTAAAGAGTTCAATGACGACAGGAGCTTTCTGTGCAAAAAGATGGGACTGCATTAATAATGTGCCTAATAGAATCAGAAATATGTTCTTTTGCATAACAATTTTTGATTTAGGTCTTTTAGATTAAGTAATCCTTACTTTATAAAAGCAAAAAACACATCAAATGATGTGTTTTTAACTTTGTATTTTTTAAATCTATATCTAGAAATTTCCAGACTTTCTGGCTTTACCAAATACAGAGTTAAAATTTTTGCGCTGTTCTGCAGTTAGAATCGCATTTATTTCTTCATCTGCTGTAGCTCTTCGTTCGATAATTTTTGATCGTAATTGCGAAGACTCAATAGTCCCTGACATCGTTTTTGTATCTGTAAATAGGCTAATCAATATATCTTTTACTTCTGATTTTTGATCTTCGGTAAAATTTAATTGCGTATCAAGTCTTGATACATATGAATCTGTTCGTTTAGTAATGACAGTTAGCTCTTTTTGACTTAATTGTGATTGCGCAGTTAAGGACAAACTTGCACATAAGCATAATATTCCAAGTATACGTTTCATAACATTGTAAGATTTAAAGTACGAAACTACTAAAAAAATATGAATTAAGACCGATAGCGTTCTTATTAGAAAACGTAATTAATATGGTGATTGGAAATAATATTTAAACTGTTATTGAACAAACAGTCTTTACAAACTCTTAAAATACTAGTGTTATCATAGGCTAATGTTTATTTTCGTTAAAAATATGTCCATGTCTCGGTTTTTAATTATTCTTTTATGCCTATTCTTTGGAGTAACAACTGTTGCTCAGGAATTGGCCATACTCAAATACAAAGGTGGCGGTGATTGGTATAGTAACCCCACTTCTATTCCTAACTTAATTGCATTTTGCAACGAATATATTCAGACAGCCATGGACGAAAAACCACAAACGGTTGATCCAGGAAGTATTGATATTTTTCAGTTTCCATTGATTCATATGACAGGTCACGGTAATGTTTTCTTCACCGATGAAGAGGCCGAAAATTTGAAAAATTACCTGGAAAGTGGTGGTTTTATTCATATAGATGATAACTATGGTATGTCACAATACTTACCGAAGGAATTAAAAAAAATCTTTCCTAATCAGGAATTAGTAGAACTTCCAGCATCACATCCTATTTTTTCTTCTGCCTTTAATTTTCCTCAGGGCTTACCTAAAATTCATGAGCATGATGGTAAGCGTCCACAGGCTTTAGGTTTGTTTTTTGAAGATCGTTTAGTTCTTTTATTTACTACAGAAAGTGATCTTGGTGATGGTTGGGAAGACTCTGAGGTTCATAATGACCCTCATTCTGTTCGTGAAAAAGCATTACGTATGGGAGCAAATATTGTAAAGTACGCCTTTGAGAACTAATCAAAGAGCTTAGATATAAAAATCTTTCCTTTTTAAACGTTTATTTTCCTTCTCACTTATAAAGATTATATAAGGAGCTCAATGCTGTTGTTACTTTGGGATAAAGTAAGATGATAGCATTATGTCCTTAAACTTGTACTGTACTTGTAAATACTGTGGATTACATAACAAACTGCCGGAACGTGCAAATACACGTTTTGAATTACAATTTCGAAATGGAACTATTATTCCAAAACAATGCACCCGTTGCGGATCTACCACAAAACATCATATTAATAAAATCTATGCGCGACCTAATTATCGCCCCTTGATATTGAGCATTGTGTTTAGTTTCATTTTAATCTTTTTTACCTTTCGTTTAGGTTGGTTAAACGTTTTATTATTTGTTATGCCCATTATCATATGGAGGTTTGGAGACATTAAAGTATCTATATTCAATAAGATTACAATAGATGATCAAGTCCCTATTCCTATTAAATCATAAATAGCATCTTATAAAAGTTTACAGATTTTCCATTCATTATCAATTTGTATATCTTGCCTCAACGATATATTCAAGATTGATGAAACTCTACTACTTCTGCAAATCATGTAAAAGAGAAAATGGCTTTACTGTTAAGTCTAATAATCGTTTCGATCTTCAAAAAGAGAAAGGGAAACATATAAGTGAGCGTTGTCCGGAATGTGGGACAATTACAGAACGACATATCAATAGGATTCATGCAAAACCAAGATATTACAGAATAGCACTGATATTTATGCTCGCTATTGTAATTTCTTATTTCTTACTTGAAATGGGTTGGATAGCGGGATTAACATTTATACTTCCCATAATATTATGGAAAGAAGAAGTACGATATGCCAGTACTTTTAATAGGGTAATGATCAATGACTGATCAACAACTGGAACATAAAGAGTATATCCCCTCTGATCAACTCAAAGATATTCATCTTTTATGTCTTGATTTGCAAAGTCCTGCCAACATTGGTGCTATTTTCAGACTAGCAGATGCGTTTGCTGTACGTAAGCTTCTATTTGCCACTCCCATTGATCTTTCGAGTCATCGATTACGGAAAATGGCCAGAGAAACTTACAAAATTGTACCATATAAACAAGTTGATAATGTCTTTACGACCTTGACTGACTATAAAGAAAACGAATATACTGTGATCGCTTTAGAACTGACCACGTCCAGTATACCCATCATCGAAATTCCAAAAAATCAACCAAAAATGGTTTTGATTATAGGTCATGAAAAGCATGGAATTCCTCAAGAAATTCTTGATATAACAACACATACAGCTCATATTCCTATGTTTGGACGGAATAGTAGTATGAACGTAGCTCAAGCCACAGCTATTGCCCTATACGAACTAAGTTTCCACAGGTA
>CAZPTJ010000307.1:0-3647 GCA_964589085.1 uncultured Flavobacteriaceae bacterium
GTTTTGCAGTGATTTCAGAACATAATAGATTTTCTATTGCATAATTCGGGTTGAACTACAAAATCAAAAAGAATGAATCAATTCAAAAAAGTTTCAAATCAAAAGAACTATCGCACCAACTTCTTATATTTAATACGTTTAGGCATTAAATCACCGCCAAGGCGTTTCTTTTTATTTTCTTCATAATCAGAGAAGCTTCCTTCAAAAAAATACACCTGACTATCGCCTTCAAAAGCAAGGATATGAGTACAGATACGATCTAAGAACCAACGGTCGTGACTAATCACTACAGCACATCCCGCAAAGTTCTCTAGACCTTCTTCTAATGCTCTTAACGTATTTACATCCAGATCATTGGTAGGTTCATCCAGTAGTAAGACATTCCCCTCTTCCTTTAACGTCATCGCAAGGTGTAAACGGTTACGCTCCCCTCCGGAGAGGGCAGCTACTTTTTTGTTCTGCTCACTACCGCTAAAGTTAAAACGACTTAAATACGCTCTAGAATTTACTTCACGACCCCCCATCAGGATCAGATCCTGTTCATCAGAAAAGTTCTGCCAGATCGTTTTTTCAGGATCAATATTACTGTGGCTTTGATCTACATAGGCAATCTGTGCTGTTTCACCCACTGTAAAAGTTCCTTTATCAGACTCTTCTTCACCCATGATCATTTTAAAAATCGTGGTTTTTCCTGCGCCGTTTGGCCCTATAATTCCCACAATACCAGCCTGTGGCAGATTAAAATTAAGGTCTTCATATAACAATTTATCACCAAAAGCTTTACTCACCCCGCTGGCTTCAATCACATTGGTTCCCAATCGTGGGCCGTTAGGAATATAGATTTCCAGCTTTTCATCCATTTGCTTTTGATCCTGACTCATTAACTTATCGTAGTTTTTAAGACGTGCCTTTTGTTTGGTCTGACGACCTTTTGCGCCCTGACGTACCCAGTCTAATTCACGTTCTAAGGTTTTTTGACGCTTGGAAGCGGTTTTACTCTCCTGCGCCATACGCTTAGACTTCTGATCTAACCAGGAAGAATAATTGCCTTTCCATGGGATACCCTCTCCTCTATCGAGTTCTAGAATCCACCCAGCAACATTATCTAGAAAGTAACGGTCGTGTGTCACGGCGATAACTGTTCCTTTATATTGTGCTAGATGATGCTCTAACCAGTGTACAGATTCCGCATCTAAGTGGTTAGTAGGCTCATCGAGTAATAGCACATCGGGTTCCTGAAGTAGGAGTCTACACAATGCAACACGACGTTTTTCTCCACCAGAAAGCACTTCTATTTTCTGATCGCCTGGAGGTGTCCGTAATGCATCCATAGCAATCTCTAGTTTTGTATCGAGTTCCCAGGCACCTCTAGCATCTATTTCATCCTGTAACTCAGCCTGACGCGCCATAAGCTTCTCCATCTTATCCGCATCACTATAGACTTCTTCTAAGCCAAACTGATTATTAATATCGTTGTATTCATCAAGAATTGCCACAGTTTCAGCAGCTCCTTCTTTGACCACTTCTAGTACTGTTTTTTCCGGATCTAGTTGAGGTTCTTGTTCCAAATATCCTGTGGTAAATTCCTTGTCTGAGGTTACCTCGCCCTGAAAATTGGTATCCAATCCAGCAATAATTTTCATCAATGTAGACTTACCAGAACCATTGAGTCCCAGAATTCCAATTTTTGCTCCGTAAAAGAAACTCAGATATATTTTTTTAAGTACTGGTGTCTGCGCTCCGGGAAAGGTTTTTGAGACTCCGGTCATGGAGAAAATTATTTTTTTATCGTCGCTCATAGTTTTGGCTTTTAGTTCTTAGCTATTAGCACTTAGGCTTTAGCGTATAGTCTTTTAATTTTAGCATATAAATCTCCAAAAATAATTGAATCCTTGCTGAATTCACTATAAGAAGTGGTTTAAATTATATCAAAAACGTTTCTTTCTTTTTCGCTTAAAGCGAAATTGTAATTCTTATTCTGAAAAGTTCTCATTTGCCTTGGCGTTACCTTGTTTTAAGATAATTATCGTAAATAATAATTTTATTATGAAAATTTTCTAAATAAGTATCCTAAGTCTTTATAGGTTATTCTTATATAATACTTATGAGCATACCTCATCACTCGTACTTCTAATTTTGTACTTTCAGTCTTAGTTTTCTTCAAGTACCTGTCGCAGGGCCTTGGCTTTAAGGAGACATTCTTCATATTCCTTATCAGGGTCTGATTTTGAAGTAATAGCACCACCAACGGTATAGGAAATATAATCTGCAGCACTATTATATAGGATGCTACGTATCACAACATTAAAGTCAAAATTGCCATTTGGAGTAATATAACCTACACTACCACTGTAGAGGCCGCGTTGTGTTTCTTCAAGATCTTCAATAAGTTCCATAGCTCGTACTTTAGGTGCTCCAGTCATACTTCCCATGGGAAAGGTAGCTTTTAGAATGTCTACAAGTGAGACCCCAGCAATAACCGTTGCTTGAATGGTAGATATCATCTGGTGTACTTGTTTAAAGGGATATATCTCACATAACTCGGTAACCCTGACAGATCCTTTTGCGGCAATACGTGAGAGGTCGTTTCGCACTAAATCGACAATCATAATGTTCTCGGAACGTTCTTTGGGGTCTGTTGATAATGCTTTCGCGAAAGCGGAATCTTCCACCGGATTACTTCCTCGTGCAGCAGTTCCTTTAATGGGTTGGGAGATCAAGATGTTGCCTTCCTTACGAATATAACGCTCAGGAGATGCACAGAGCAAAAAGTGATCTTCTCTTTTAAAAAAAGAAGCAAAAGGAGGCGAACTAATTGCATTTAAACGGGTATAGGTCGCTAAAGGATCAAGTGTCCCATGTGCGTAAAATTCTTGGCAAAAATTGGCCTCATAAATATCACCTCGATGTATATGTGCAAGTAGTTTACGTACTTTATTCTTATAGGCTTCCTTATGGATTTTAAGCTTAATAGAAAGCTTTTGATTGGAAATTGTCGATTGAGAATTGTCGATTGTTGATTTGGAATTTAGGATTTGACCCCGATAGCTAACCGGATTGTTATTTATGATATCGTTCCAATCGGGTTCCATTTCGTCATTGATCATCCCCAAATAGTGCATTTCTATGGTATTCCCCTGAAGTAAAAACAAACGTTTAGGTTGAAAAAAATAGAGATCAGGAAATCCCAGCTCGTCATCATTTTGTGAATTGAGCTTTTCTATGGCATTTTTAAGATCATAAGAGAGGTAACCAAAAATCCAATCTCCAGTGTGTTGCTGGTACTCTTGAAGTTCATCAAATGCCTGATGGTAGCTGGTCTTTAAACTGGTTAATGCATCTACAGCCAGAATAGCTTCATAACTGCTGTATTGTTGTGCAGCATAAGTATTGCTGTCCAGCCATACAACCTCATCAAATTGCTGTGCCCAAGCAAGCAGTTGTCCTTTAATTTTTACGGGGTCGGTAATCGTTATTTTTAAGGTTTTGCGACGCACCGCGCAAAAGTACAATTATCATGGTTTCTAATTTAGAATTTCTTGTTCGGGGTTTAAAATTTTAGGCTCCTACAATCCCATTAAAATCTTTAGATTTGTGAAATACTGAAAAACCGGAAAGTGCTCATGATTTATGATTAAACCCAGATT
>CAZPTJ010000308.1:0-3637 GCA_964589085.1 uncultured Flavobacteriaceae bacterium
TAATCTGGGTTGAATTTAAAGATGATTTGACCGTCCTTAATTCTTGCGCATAAAAAAAGGCGGAAAGCTCCACCTTTTTTTGCCCCAAATCTACCATGAACTTAACCTACTTATGCTATGGCTTTGCTAATATATATAGTTCAGTGATGTGTGCAAGAACTTTTAGATCAACTACACAATTTTTAGACGAACTGCACAAAAAATCAAGCTTTTATGTTTTATTTAAGGATTAATATGCGCGCTCTTTACTTCCTTCAACAAAGTTAATAAAGGCTCTATTGACGACGCGGTGTCCCCCGTCAGTCGGATAATCACCTGTAAAATACCAATCTCCCAGATTCTTTGGGCAGGCCTTATGAAGGTTTTCTACAGTTTGATAAATAATTTCAACTTCTGGTTGAACAGTATCATCACTTAAGAGTTCTGCAATTTTTAAAGAAATCTCTTTTTGTGTGAAGGGCGCATAGATTTCTTTCACAAAATTTTGCACATCTTTGTCTGCTAATTCTGTTTGTGCTTTACACTTTTTATATACTTCTTGAACTGTATTTTTAAGACCTCTTTCTTCCAGTAATGCTACAGCCGCTCTAAAAGCAATGAAATCTTCGAGTCGTGCCATATCAATGCCATAGCAATCAGGATATCGTATTTGAGGTGCAGAAGAAATTACGATGATTTTCTTAGGGTTTAATCGAGCAAGCATTTTAATGATGCTTTTTTTCAAAGTAGTTCCACGAACAATACTATCATCTATAATCACCAGAGTATCCTCAGGTTTAACAACACCATAAGTGACGTCATATACATGAGCTACTAGGTCATCACGACTACTATCTTCAGTAATAAATGTTCGAAGCTTAGCATCTTTTATAGCAATCTTTTCCGTTCTCAGTTTTCGAGATAAAATAGCTTCCAGTTTTTCTTCATTCAAATCTCCTTTGGTAGCAAGAATTTCTTCTCTTTTTTGTTTGTTGAGTTCATCCTGAGCTGCCTCGACCATCCCATAAAATGATGTCTCTGCAGTATTAGGAATAAAACTAAACACAGTATTTTTTGTATCGTGATTAATACTCTTGAGCACTTCGGGCATTAAAAGTTTCCCTAACTCTTTACGCTCCGTATATATTTCTGCATCACTACCTCTTGAAAAATAGATGCGTTCAAAAGAACAGGCTTTACGCACGATAGGAGGAATAATTTCCTTAATACTTAGCGTACCGTTCTTTTTTACGATAAGTGCAGCACCCGGATCTAATTCTCTTACCTCATCAAAAGGTACATTAAAGGCGGTTTGAATAACGGGTCTCTCACTCGCCACAACAACAACTTCATCATCTTCATAATAATAAGCTGGACGAATGCCGGCAGGATCCCGCAAAACAAAAGCATCGCCATGACCTAATAAACCGGTCATTGCATAGCCACCATCCCAATCTTTGGAAGCGCGTTTTAATATTTTGGCAATATTAAGACGTTCTGCAATTTGAGGGGATGCCTCTTGTTTATTAAAGCCTTCTTTTTTTAATTTCTTATATAATTTGGCCACTTCATCGTCCAAGAAATGTCCTATTTTTTCCATTACCGTTATGGTATCTGCTCTTTCTTTTGGATGCTGCCCTAATGAAACCAACTTATTAAAAAGAGTACTTACATTAGTCATATTAAAATTCCCTGCCACAATAAGATTGCGATGCATCCAGTTGTTCTGCCTTAAAAAAGGATGTACACTTTCAACACTGTTTTTTCCAAAAGTACCATAACGTACATGACCTAATAGCAGTTCACCTAGATAAGGAACATTGCTTTTTTGCCAATCTACATCATTCTTTTTATCTGGATTTTCAGTCATGACGTCATTAATACGGCCATTAATCTTCTCGAAAATATCCTGAATAGGTTGTTGAGCCGTAGAACGTTGTCTACTTATATAACGCTCTCCTGGAGCCATATCGATTTTTATACTCGCAAACCCAGCACCATCCTGACCCCTATTATGTTGTTTCTCCATCATGAGATACATTTTATTTACGCCATAAAATGCAGTTCCATATTTCTCTTTGTAGAAACTTAATGGTTTTTTCAATCGTATAAGTGCAATACCACACTCATGCTTTATCGCATCACTCATAATTTATTTAAGAAAAAACGCTCCAATTTTGGAGCGTGTTATATATTTAGGATAATTCGATTTCAAATTGTGTCAATTGCTTAAATGCATTTAAGCGTTTTCTTATTTCTTCGGCCGTCACACTCAATAGTCGTTCTGTGCCAAATCGCTCTACAGAAAATGATGCCAGACAGGATCCATAAATTAATGCACTTTTCATATTCTCAAAAGACAAATCTGATGTGCTTGCCAAGAATCCAGCAAAACCCCCTGCAAAAGTATCTCCCGCGCCTGTTGGATCAAAGACTTCTTCTAATGGCAAAGCAGGAGCAAAAAAGATTTCATTTTCATGAAAAAGCAAAGCTCCGTGCTCTCCTTTCTTTATGATGACATACTTAGGTCCCATTGTACTTATTTTACGAGCTGCAGCCACTAGAGAATATTCACCACTTAATTGTCTTGCCTCCTCATCATTGATTGTGATTACATCAACTTTTTTCAAGGTATTGTGTAACTCTTTTAATGCGATGTCCATCCAGAAGTTCATAGTATCCAAAATAACCAGTTTAGGATCGGTCATTTGTTCAATAACACTTAATTGTACTGTAGGTTGTAGGTTCCCTAACATTACAATTTCTGCATCTTTATAAAATTCAGGAACTTTAGGATTGAAATCTGCCAGCGTATTAAGTTCTGTGACTAAAGTATCACGGGTATTCATGTCATTATGATAGCGACCACTCCAAAAGAAGGTTTTACCTCCTTTGATAATTTCCAGACCATCTAGATTGATATTCCTATCTTTAAGAATATTAATATAGGCATCAGGAAAGTCCTCACCAACTATGGAGACTATAGTTGAATCCACCTTGAATTGTGATGCAGCCAGACTAATAAAGGTGGCAGCACCGCCTAAAATTTTATCCGTCTTTCCAAAAGGAGTTTCTATAGCATCAAAAGCACAAGTGCCGACAATGACAAGTTTACTCATCTAAATTTTTTTGCAAATATACGTTTTTGAAAAACCAAATAATACACTATTTGGAGATCAAAATAGGAAGTATGATGAGTCAATTTCATCAATGAAACGTGCATTTTGTCGAAAAACTAAGCAAAGATAATGTTAAAAACACTTTTTGAGAAGTGTTAAATAAGGATATGAATATATTAGCCTTCCCTAAATCTATATATTGGTTATGAAATTATTACTATTTTCCGCAATGTTATGCGCTACTCCTTTTTGTCTTTTCGGACAAATAGGTATAGGAACTTCTAATCCTAATTCGGCACTTGATATTCAATCGACATCTGATAGTATGCCTGCCTTAGAATTAAATCCTCAAAGTGCTCCAGTGGGGACGGCTATGGGGCAAATTTCGGTAATAAACGATCAGTTATTTCTCTATGATGAAACGAGAAGCAAATGGCTTAGTGTAGAGTCCACAACATTTAATTTTGGTGATGAAGGTAATGTAAATAACGGGAATCTAGAATATGCAGGAGATATAAGACGTAGTGGTCCTCGTATGC
>CAZPTJ010000309.1:0-3626 GCA_964589085.1 uncultured Flavobacteriaceae bacterium
AAAGATACTGACGGAGATGGTATATACGATAAAGATGATGAGTGTCCAGAAGTTGCTGGTTTAGCTCAATTCAATGGATGTCCTGATTCTGACGGAGATGGAATTCAAGATTCTAAGGATGCTTGTCCTCAAGTATTCGGTTTAGCTGATTTTGAAGGTTGTCCTGATTCTGATGGTGATGGAATCCCTGATCCTAAGGATGCTTGTCCTACAGTTGCTGGAACTGCTGCTTTAGGTGGATGTCCTGATGCTGATGGTGACGGAATAAAAGATAGTGATGATAGCTGTCCTAATGAATCTGGCCCAAGAGCTAATAATGGTTGCCCTTACCAAGATAAAGATGGTGACGGTGTTTTAGACAAAGATGATAATTGTCCAGACGTTGCTGGTACTGTAGCAAATGATGGTTGTCCAGAGATTTCTGTAGAAGTAGTAAACGAACTTAATGTACAGTTCAAGTCTGTATTGTTTGATAACGCAAAAGCTTCTATACGTGCAGAGTCTTATTCTACTTTAGATAATGTAGCTAGCATTATGCAAGAATATCCAAGATCACGTTTCTTAATTGAAGGTCATACTGATAGTAGAGGTCGTGATGCATACAATCAAAAGCTTTCTGACGAAAGAGCTGCATCTGTATTAAATTACCTTATCGGTAAAGGAATAAGCTCTAGTCGTCTTCAATCTAAAGGATTCGGAGAAACACAGCCTATCGCTTCAAATGATACTGCTGCTGGTCGTCAAGAAAACAGAAGAGTTCAACTATCTATCTTAAAGAACTAAACGTTCTTAAAGTAATATAGTTTAATAATATTATGTCAAATGCCTCGTTAAGCGAGGCATTTGTCTTTTAATACCTTTTTCAAAAATCGCGCATGCAATCTTTTCTCGAAGATGTTATAGAAGATCTCCTGAATCAAAAAATGATTCTTTCAGATCTTGTAATTGTTCTTCCCAGTAAAAGAGCAGGGAACTTATTTCTCAAAACTATTACCCGAAAGCTTCAAAAAACGATTTTTTCTCCCAAGATTTTTACCATTGAAGCCTTTGTTGAACATATTTCAGGCTTACAGCCTATTCCGCATTTTGAACAGTTATTTGTACTCTATTCGATTTACAAGGAAACCATGGGTCTTGAAGAGAAAGAACCCTTTTCTTCTTTCTGTGGTTGGGCAAATACGTTATTATACGACTTCAATGAAATAGATCTTCATCTTTTAGATCATCGCCAGGTTTTTGATTATTTAAGAGCCGTTCAGGATATTAATCACTGGTCTTCTAAAAATCAAAATACCGATATGATCACCTCATATCTTTCGTTTTGGAAAAAAATTCATGGGTACTATAATGAGTTTTGCAATACATTATTGCAGCAACAAAAGGGACATTCGGGGCTTATTTATAGAAAGGCTGCAGAAGATATAGAGTATTATATCCAGAATAATCCCAACTTAAAACACGTTTTTATTGGTTTTAATGCCTTAAATACTGCTGAAGAACAGCTCATGCAGGCTCTACTCGCTCAAGAGGGCAATACAGTGTATTGGGATATTGATAAAGCTTTTATCGAAAACAAAAATCATCCTGCGGCACATTTTATAACAACATATAAAAAGGATTGGCAGTATTACAAAAAGAACCCATTGAATCGTATTTCTGAGCACTATCAAAACCCTAAGCATTTTACGGAGATTCCTTGTTCTAATGGGATCTCTCAGGCAAAATATGTAGGCCATATTTTATCGGAATACACTCAGGAACAATTGGCAAAAACAGCCGTTATTCTCACAGACGAAACCTTACTTATTCCCATTCTTAATGCTTTGCCGGAGCATATAACAACACTCAATGTTACGATGGGCTTGCCATTACGAATGACGCCTATTGCCTCTTTTTTTGAATACCTATTTAAGCTACATAGGAACTGCAAAGCAAAAGGGTTTTATTATAAAGATGTCATTGCACTATTGCATCAACCGCAGACGCAATTACTATTAAAGAACAGTAAAGCGATATCGAACTACCTTATCCAGTCCAATAGTATTTATATCGATTACAATACATTGAATCGTATTCAGGAGGAACAAATACAAGGTTTGGATTTAATTTTTAAACCCTGGGATATTCCAGTAGATGACATTATTGGTCATTGCCTGGTCATAATTGATCGAATGCAGGATTCCTTAATTGCTTCAGCAGATCATATACAACGAGAATATGTATTTGGGTTTTATAAAATCTTCAATCAGTTACAGCAATTAAATCTAAATTATAACCATATTGATTCCTTACAGGCTCTCTATCTCTTCTATCGGGATGCTTTGATGACCGAACGCATAGATTTAAGGGGAAATCCGTATCAAGGGCTTCAAATTATGGGCGTTTTAGAATCTCGCCTACTTGATTTTGAAACGGTCATTATGACTTCGGTTAATGAGGGTATTTTCCCAGCAGGAAAAACACAAAACTCATATCTCCCCTTCGATTTAAAAATAGCACAAGGATTGCCAACCTATAAAGAAAAGGATGCGGTATATGCCTATCATTTTTATCGTTTACTACAACGGGCTAAAAATATTCATTTGCTATATACTACAGCGTCTGATGGTATAGGGGGAGCAGAAAAAAGTCGATTTATTATGCAGCTTGCCGTTGAAAAGAAGCACAAATTAAATCTCCTAACGGGTAGTACTACTTTTAATACTCCCAAAATTAAAAGATATGAAATACAGAAGACTCCTGAGGTTCTTCAGAAAATAGAACAGATCGCCGCCAGAGGTTTCTCTCCTTCGGCCCTAGCTACCTATTTAAGAAACCCCAGACACTTCTATTACAAATATATTCTTGGAATAAAAGAACAGCATAAAATTGAAGAAACTATTGCAGCCAATACCATGGGGACGATCATACATAATACCCTGGAAGCACTATTTAGCGATTATATTGGAGCACAACTTACCGCTTCTATTCTAGACAAACTCTTATTAAACGTCGTCGATGAAATTGAAAATCAATACCGTTCTTCCTTTAAAAATCATCAATTTACTCAAGGAAAAAACAAAATTATCTATGAGGTTATCAAACGATATATCACCAACTTTTTAACTAATAGAAAGACAGAAATACAACAAGGAGCAGTATATCAGATTGTAGCTGTAGAGAGTGAATTACAAACCTCCTTAGCTATAGAAGGAATTCCTTTTCCCATTACCATAAAGGGGAAAGTAGACCTTATCGAAACATCTAATGATCAACTACGGATCATTGATTATAAGACCGGAGCTGTTTCTCCAAGAAATCTCAATATTACTTCCTGGGAACAACTATTGTCTGAACAAGGAGAATTTGAAAAAGCCTTTCAGGTACTCACCTACGCTTATTTATATCAAAAAAATCAACCGACATCGCTACTTAGTGCAGGTATCGTCTCCTTAAAAAATGCAAATACTGCCTTTATTCCCTTCTCCTTTAATAAGGATGTCGAAATAACCTCCGAAACGATTGCACAATTTTATCAGGTGCTGGAGCAATTGATTAAGGAAATTTGTGATCCGAAAGTTCCTTTCATTGATAGTACTGAATAAGGTATCTATTCGTGGTTTTTGAAATCATATAAAATCCTTACA
>CAZPTJ010000310.1:0-3615 GCA_964589085.1 uncultured Flavobacteriaceae bacterium
TTTAAGGGAGCTATGTATCTGGGTGCTATTGGTGACGCGATGGGAAGTGGTTATGAAAATACGAGCAATATTGAAGACGATGTCCTTAATTATTACCCTTTTGGCAAACCGGAAAAGCAAATTCCAGAATGGCAGCTCACAGATGATACCCAACTTACGGTAGCAACCTGCGAAGCTTTATTAGAAAATAAAGAATTAACTCCTGAACAACTAGCGCGTCATTTTGTGAGATTGCAAAGACGACAGGGTATAAAGGCTATAGGTGCATCTACCTTAAAGGCGATACAGGAATTACAAATTGGAGGACATTGGAGTCAGGTGGGAAGACAGGGTGAGTACGCTGCAGGTAATGGTGCCGCCATGCGTATGGCGCCTTTGGCTTTCTTTGATGCAATGTCGAGAACGAAGATGGAGGAACTCTGTTCCATTACTCATAAAAATACAGAAGCTTATACAGGCGCATTGGCTATTATTATAGCAATACGAAGTATTTTGAATAATGAATGGAATGATAATAACAATCTTCTAACCTTAATAGGAGATCAATTAGCTGATACTCGAGTTCGTGATAGACTTATAGAATTAAGTGAACAATCAGAAAACATAACCATTGAAGAAGTTGCAAAACAATTTGGTAGCGATGGATATGTTGTTAATTCAGTTCCTTTCGCCATTTTTGCAGCCAGTAAAATAAAACAACAATCAATTACATTGATTTTTGATCAAATAATAGCATCAGGAGGAGATACGGATACCAATTGTTCTATGGCAGGACAATTAATGGGAACCTATTTGGGAATTGGAAAAATCCCTGTCGGTTTAATGGAACGATTGAAAATATTGCCAGAATTTCTATGGATAGAACAAGTAATTGAAGAATTAGGAAATACATTATAATATGCGCACTCTAGTTATAGGAGATATACACGGAGGCTATAAAGCCTTACTTCAGGTTTTAGATAGAGCAGAGGTAAGTACAGCCGATACCCTAATTTTTTTAGGCGATTATATCGATGGTTGGAGTGAAGCTGCAGAAACTATTCAAAAATTGATTGAACTTTCTAAAACCAACAACTGTGTTTTTATAAGAGGGAATCATGATGTTTGGGGAGGACTGTGGTTAGAAAAAGGAGTGACTAATCCTGTATGGACTGCTCATGGCGGTACCGCTACTATGGAGAGCTATATCCAATCGGGATATATAACAAGTGATGCACATAGAACGTTTTTTAGAAATCTACACGATTACTATCTCGATGATAACAATCGTCTATTTCTTCATGCGGGTTTTACCTCCATGCATGGAGTAGGTAGAGAAGAATACAACTCCAATTATTATTGGGATCGTACTTTATGGGAGGCCGCTCTATTAGCAGATAAGGTCGCCCCTGAAAAATTAGCACAAACAACGCATGCTCCACAAAGATTTCAGCACTATACAGAGATTTATATCGGGCATACCCCTACGACCAGTTATAAGCAGGACACGCCTATAAAGGCATATAACCTCTGGAATGTAGATACTGGTGCTGCGTTTACCGGAAAGCTTACCGCCTTAGATATTGATACCAAACTATTCTGGCAGAGCGATCCAGTAATGCAACTATATCCTGATGAAAAAGGAAGAAATTAGTAGTCTTATTTTAAGTTAGTTACACAGAGCATCTTTAAAATGTTGGATAAATAATAGTTCAATATATAATTTTAATTTATATTTGCGTATAATTAACGCAAAATAATAAAACAATGAATCCACTTCTTCTAACAGACGGTTATAAACTAGGACATAAAGAACAATATCCAGAAGGAACCACATTGGTATATTCCAACTGGACTCCAAGGAAGAGCAGGATCAAAGACCTCGATATGGTGGTGTTTTTTGGCTTGCAATACGTCATCAAAGAATATCTGATAGAACGATTCAATACCTTCTTTTTTCAACAACCTAAAGAAGTTGTTATCCATGAATATAAAACCTATGTCGATGCCTATTTAGGAGTAGATTACGATACTGCTCATATCGAAGCCCTTCATGATTTGGGGTACTTGCCTATGGAAATCAAAGCATTGCCTGAAGGAACCGAAGTTCCTGTCAGAACCCCAATGTTTACGATAGTCAATACCCTTCCTGAATTTTTCTGGTTGACCAATTATCTGGAAACCCTATTATCTAATATCATCTGGCAACCCTGTACCTCGGCAACCATTGCAAAACAGTATCGAACGATTCTGACCAAATTTGCTCAGGAAACTGATAAGGAAAATATAGGTTTTGTAGACTGGCAGGGTCATGATTTTTCCATGAGAGGAATGTCGGGAGTAGAATCTTCGCTCTTGAGCGGAATGGGGCATGCCCTGTCGTTTACAGGAAGTGATACGCTACCTATTCTTAAAACTTTTGAAACCCATTATGGAACAGATATTCATAACGAACTCATCATAGGTAGTGTTAATGCTACGGAGCATAGTGTGATGTGTGCGGGAAACAAAGATGATGAACTGGGGACCTTTCGCAGATTATTGCAAACCTATCCTGCCGGAATCTTGTCTGTAGTCTCCGATACCTGGGATTTATGGAAGGTATTAACCGACTATCTGCCACAACTAAAAAATGAAATTCTGGAACGTGATGGCAAACTGGTGATACGTCCCGATTCCGGAGATCCGGTTGATATTATCTGTGGATGTAATCACGAAAATCCTGTGATTGCAAAAGGGGTTGTACAGTTGTTATGGGAAACTTTTGGAGGAACGATAAATGCTCAGGGATATAAAGTATTAAACCCAAAAATAGGTGCTATTTACGGCGATAGTATTACCATCGAACGGGCTACTCAAATCTGTGAACGCTTAAAGCGAAATGGGTTCGCCACAACCAATATAGTCCTTGGTATTGGTAGTTTTACCTATCAATATAACACTCGGGATACCTTTGGTTTTGCCATGAAGGCCACCTATGTGGAGGTTCAGGGAGAAGGCCGTGAGATTTTTAAAGATCCCGTTACTGATGATGGCACCAAGAAATCGGCTAAAGGATTGATCCAACTCTTTAAAAAAGAGGGTAAGATTCACTTTAGAGATCAGGTCACTCCAGAAGAAGAAAAAGAAGGCCTTTTGCAAACTGTTTTTAAAGACGGAAAGTTAGTAAGAGAAGAACGCTTAAGCGAAATACGAGAGCAGATGATGAAATCTGAAATTAACACTTAGATTCGATACATTAAATAGATTCTTGAGTTAAAGGTTTTAGAAAATTGATTAATTTCCTAAAAATTGAATCGATGAACCTTATAAAAAACCTGATAGTAAGAATAGTATTGAGTTTGTATATTGGACATACAATAGCATCACAATTTGAAGGTTATTATGGTATTATTTCTTTTATTCACAACAATGGCAAAGAAATTTTGATTTGAAAAAATAGTCTATTTTTTCAAAAGAGAAGTCACAAAAAAGCTCAATATGAAAATAATCTTAATTAAAGGAATTATTTTCATATTGAACTTTAGATGTTACAGTTAGAAGTATGTAATCCGATTAGGATTAATCCCTAATCAACCCCTGCCCTTCAATCCACGGCGCTCCAGCATTTTTAAGATCACGCTCCAGTGTCGGTAG
>CAZPTJ010000311.1:0-3606 GCA_964589085.1 uncultured Flavobacteriaceae bacterium
GTTAAAACTACATTCAGTTTCATATCATCTGTAAGTATTATGATACAGTTGCTAACTAATAGCTCAAACAAACTCACAAAACTTAATGAAAACCTCTGAAAAAATATACCCGAGCTCTAAGGAGTACGTTTATGCTCTTAGATTCCCAAAAGAAGATGTTATTACAAATCAAGCAGATAAGAAAACACGTTTATTTTGCCTAAAAAGAGCGATGCGTTTAGGAAATCTACTTAAAAACAAAGTAAGTATTTACTTTAAAGATTCCCATGACAAGCTTATTCAAATAAATACAACAGTTTGGGGAGTTACTCAAAAAGATGTGATTCTTAAAAAAGGAACAACAATCCCTTTACATCGTATCGTTGCTGTTGAAGATTAATTTATTTAAATCGCTTTAGTGTCTCTTTAGTAAACTCTGAAAGCACTAATCTTCCCGATATGGCGGCTCGTTCTGCAAGTAAGCTATCCCAATCTTCTGTGCCTTGCCAGAAGATTTTTTTCATTTCTCGCATCGCTTCAGGGTTATAGGTGCATAAGTTTGACGCAAAGGCGTGTACAGCTTCATCTAATGCTTCTGTTGTTTCATAAATCTGAGCATAAAGTCCTTTTTGTCTAGCCCATTCTGCATCATAAAAACTATTTGCATCAATGGCTATTTGCGACATTCCCGTCAAGCCTAACTTACGTTCTACCGCCGGACCTACTACAAATGGGCCTATCCCTACATTGAGTTCGCTTAATTTAATAGCCGCAAATTTTGTTGCCATACAGTAATCTGTTGCGCTTGCTACTCCTACTCCTCCACCAACAGTCTTTCCTTGTACCCGTCCTATGATAAATTTTGGACATTTACGCATGGCATTAATCACATTAGCAAAACCACTAAAAAAGATTCTTCCAGTCTCAGCATCATTAATATTGATGAGCTCTTTAAAACTAGCTCCGGCACAGAAGGTACGATCACCACCACTTTTAAGGATGATTACTTTGATAGCATCATTTGCTCCAGCATCGGTAATAGTTTGTGCTAATTTTGCCAATATATCTCCAGGCAAACTGTTATGTGCTGGGTGAAAAAATTCAATGGTAGAAATACCATTCTCTATACTTTGTTTTACGTATGGATCACTCATAAAATTGTTGATTCTTGATTGTTGATTTCAGAATTCAAAAATCAGCAATCGTAATTCGTTAATCGATTTAGTCTATTAAATTAAATTGTTCGAAATGATGATTCAAATGTTTACGTTCCATCAAATACCATTCGTATTTATTTAATGCTCCGAATACCGCATTTTTTGTTGTTGCTTTAGGGTTTTGCTTAAAATAGTTCAGATACGCCTGACGCGCTTTGATTAATTCTGCTTTCGCGAAAGCTAAATCCGGATGTTTTAATGCTGGTTGAATTCCACTTTCATATAATGGAAAATTATAATCCTGCGGCATTTTTTTATTATCCCATAACGTAGCTGCTACTTTTTCTAAAACCTTTTCCGGAGTGGCTATTTCAAAATCCTGTACACTTCCAGCGGCTATATGATAGGTTAATTCTAAATGTTCTATCATTTGCTGCGGAGTCATACTTCCCCATTTCGGAACACTATCCGCTGTGAGCTTTGAGAGACAGGTTGAAATTTTTTCATCGGTCATCTCAACAAAAGTGGTTTGTTTTTTCTCCACCATAGTCAGAATTGTCGCCACGGCAACCAGAGCCGTTGCTTCTTCATCAGTTTTACCATTTTCATAATCAACAGGCTCCGCATCAAAAACCTCAACATACCACTTCACAATACCGCTTGGATGTTCACGACCACTTACGTCGCGTTCTCGTTTTTCTTTACAAGTCAACCGCACGTAGATTGTATCATTATGATATAATGGACGTAAGAAACGAATATCCTCCAGTCCATAATTTGCACTTACGGGTCCTTTATTAGGATACACAAAAAGTCCTGCCGCTGCAGAAATAATGAAATATCCATGGGCTGTACGCTTTTTGAAAATACTACCATCCAGGCTTGTAATATCAGTATGGGCGTAGAAATGATCCCAAGTCAGATTAGCAAAATTCTGAATATCGGTATCTGTCAATGTACGTTTATGCGTAAGTAGACTCATCCCTGGTTTAATATCTTCATAGTGATATGAAAATGGATGCTTCTCTGCATCGGTATACGCCCCATTGGGCTGATAGATACCTGTCACCGCAGTTAATGTCGTTGGACTTCCCTGTACTGCACAACGTTGCATAAAGTGTTTGATACCGCGTACTCCTCCCATCTCTTCTCCACCACCTGCGCGTCCAGGACCACCATGAACTAATAATGGCAAAGGTGAACCGTGACCTGTACTTTGTGGAGCACTTTCCCTATTAAGGGTTAAGATTCTTCCATGATGGGATGCTGCTTCTACGGTATACGCTTTCGCGAAAGCGTCATCGGCTGTAACTACAGAGCTGACCAAGGAGCCTTTACCCATTTGGGCCAAAGCAATGGCTTCGTCGACACCGTCATAAGGCATAATGGTACTTACGGGACCAAAGGCTTCTATCTCGTGTACCTGTGTGTTTTTAAAAGGTGCATCCTCCCGCATTAAGATAGGGCTGATGAAGGCTCCTTTAGCACCATCGGCTCCCATAGCGTCTATCGTGTCCAGAGAACCGTAAACAATAGCTGCTGTTTTTGAAATTTTTTCTACTTGGTTTTTAAGTGCCTCTCGTTGATCATTATTGATCAAAGCACCCATGCGTACTTCCTTTAATTTTGGATCTCCGATAACGGTACGATCCAGTTGTTTTCCTAAAGCAATTTGTACATCTTCAACAAGACTTGAAGGCACAATAACTCGACGAATCGCAGTACATTTTTGTCCACACTTTACGGTCATTTCCTTGCGAACTTCTTTGATAAAAATATCAAACTCAGGAGTTCCAGGAACCGCATCAGGTCCGAGAATACTGGCATTAAGACTATCGGCCTCCATCGTAAATGGCACGCTTTCTTCCAGCAATCTAGGATGTGCTTTAAGCTTACGACCTGTATGGGCGCTACCGGTAAAAGTAACTACATCCTGACTTTGAAGGGTATCAAGAATAGAAGTTGTTAAACCTGAAAGCAATTGCAATGCTCCTTCTGGTAAAATCCCGCTATTGATAATCTCTTTGACCACAGCTTCTGTTAAGAAAGCCGTTTGAGGAGCAGGAAGTACAACGGCCGGCATACCTGCCATCCAGTTTACAGCACATTTTTCTAACATTCCCCAAACTGGAAAATTAAAGGCATTAATATGGACAGCAACTCCTTTTTTAGGTACTAGAATGTGATGTGCCATAAAACGACCACCGCGTGATAAATCTATAGGGTCACCTTCCACAGCATAGCTCTGATCTGGAAAAAGCTTGCGCAAACTTGCATTGGCAAACAGGTTGCCAAAACCACCTTCAATATCTATCCAACTATCTACACGAGTAGCTCCCGTTTTATAACTGAGTTCATAAAACTGTTCCTTGCGTTTATTGAGATATAGCGCAAGTTTCTTAATCATATTTCCTCGTTGCTGGAAGGTCATTTTACGCAACACATGCCCTTGATCACGACCATATTGCAA
>CAZPTJ010000312.1:0-3605 GCA_964589085.1 uncultured Flavobacteriaceae bacterium
CCACTAGTATTCACCAATACATCACTAGATGTAATGGTTGCTTCTCCATTCTCATCCAATGCAATTACGGCGTCCTGACATTGCAAAGGTTCTTGTGTATAACCTAGAAATCGAAAAGCGCAGAATATTCCCCATAAAAGTATCTTTTTTTTCATGAGTATCGTATTTTATGCCGTATAAATAAGGACAGTTAAAGAACTGTTTCTATGCTATACGTTTTAATATTATATATAAGGTTTCTTTTCTAATTTTTGAAAATACGTCGTACTATACTTGCAGTATCTGAATTGATACGGACAAAATAAAGACCATTATTTAATGTGCTCAAAGAAATTTGAGTTATACCATTTATAGTATTTAAAGAAGTCGTTTGGATAACACGCCCGTTGATATCGGTAATGATTGCCTCATTTATCAAAATGTTGCCAGTATTATTGATTGTAATCACTCCATTTGCAGGGTTTGGATAGATACTAATACTGTTGTCTAGTGAAAAGTCATCTGTATTTAAGGAGAAATCCAGTGTCACTTCAAATGAACAACTGGTTTCATTACCTGAAGCATCTGTAACCGTAAGATTAACAAATTCTACTGTTCCCGCATCAAAAACAGTTCCTGCAACTGGATCTTGCGTCACATTAAAGTCAGGGCAGTTGTCATCTGCTGTAGTATCCACGGTGAAATCAGGAAGTTCTATGGTAATTTCCCCTTCTATTGCATTTATAGTTAAATCTTCTGGACATTCAATGGTTGGGAATATATTGTCAATGACCGTTACATCAAATGAACAGCTTATGATATTTCCTTCATTATCCATAACTTCAAAAGTGTTTGTCGTAGTTCCAACCGGGAAAGTTTCGCCACTAGCAATACCATCAACGAGTGTTGGTGTATTCATCGTACCACTTACTACTGGGAGATCATAAATAACAACAGCATCACAATTAAAATCACCTAAAGGAACTAAAAATGCTATTTCACCAAAACCTGTATTAGCATCGCCATAATTGCTTAAAACCTCAATTCGTATAATGTCCAAAGCACTCAAAGCAGTATCAAACATAATTACTTCTGGTCCTACTGGACCATTTTCCATGACCTGTGCAAATGATGATGGCGCTCCTGGAATAGGTGTAAATGTTGTCCCTCCATCAGATGATGATGAAATAATAACGTCTTGAATTCCCGTGCTTCCTGCTCCTCCGGGACCTCCATTATTTTGATTCCAGAAGACAAATCCATTAATAGGAAATGCGTCTTCCATTATAATGAATGAAAAATCAAAGGTACCCGTCATTTCAGCAGATACAAAAGAATTACCTGGAGCTGTATTCTCGTGAGTTGCATTTACATTCTGTAATTCTGATAACCCAGAACCATCTATAGTGCTTTCAGGAAGTGTACCAAATGCAGGTGTAAAACTAGTCGTGATTTCTACATCTGGTTGTCGAAACAAGATCGTCATTTGATCTACATTTACCTCAATATCATCAGGGCACGTAATTTCTGCCGGAGGTATAATAGGTGTAAAACGAATGGCATTAACTCCGCCAAGACTTGGTGTGTTAAATGAATATTGCGCAATATCATTAATTGAAGCTACACCGATAGTTGCACTGGCACCATTGTCAAACTGTGCATCTTCAAAAAGAACATCTTCATACACAAACAAAACGTCATTACTCCCTTCAAATAATATGGCTTGAAATGTTGAACTACCTATATTATTAAAATGTGACCGATCATTCCATTGTACAATAAAACGTCTGTTTGGAGCTGTTCCTAAAACTTCCCAGAACACATCTCCCATATTATCATCTATGTCATCCCAAAAAGGAGCAATAAGTGCAGGATCTTGCGGAATTAAAGTAGCATTGGTAAAAGGAACATTACCATCTGTTACTGCAAATAGAATACCTCCATTATTTCCTATTCTGACATCAGTAGAACTTTGTCCGTCTACTTCAAAAGTAAAAGGAAGTGTCACATTTGCTTCGCCATCATCGATAAGTCCCAGGGCTGTTCCTGTAGCACTGATGTCTTCAAAAGGAGTCATGTCGGTGTCATCAATAGTATATATCTGGGAGATACTCCATTGACTGATAAAAACAAGGAGTAACAAGAATGTAATTTTTTTCATTTTAAGTAGGTTTTATATTGCTCTAAGATACTTAAAAAAAAGGATTGTACTGTATAATACGGTAGTCTAGCGTGTTAAAATCAGGATTTTTAACTTTCAATTTTTTATAATCATCTAAGGCACCTACAGCGCGATTTGCAGCTCCTGAAGGAGCGGTTAATGAAACGGTCTTAATTATGTTGCCTTGCCATTCAAATTGATGGATGCGAGGAACGATATCGGAAACGACTTCCAGTTTTACCTGATGTTCTTTAGCCGCACGGCGAAAAAAATATTCAGGGCCGTTTTTACTATTGCCTCCTGTAAATAATAATGTTTGTATTTGAGGATGTTCTGATAAGTATTTAAATATGGGTCGTAATGTAACGTCTTGCATACCTATGTCTGAAGCATCTATTTTATCTCGTTTTGCGGATGCGACAATATCGCAGACACCTATATTTCGCGAAAGCAGAAAGTCTTTACGTTGTGTGATGGCTTTATGAGAATTTTCATAAACCAATCCAAGGTCAAAAATATGGTTGAGTATAGGCCATAATTGGCCATTACAACTCCCATAACAAAAATTGACATCTTCTGGTTTTAAATCCCCGGTTGTAAAACGTGGTGGCGGGAGCGTGCCCACAATAAGTTTTGTTGCTTTGTCTAGATTATACGGCGCGTATGGATGTGTATGAAGAAAGATAGATGTTAGTTTAAAGAGGAATTACTCGATATGTTCAGTGTACGCTCTGTTTACTTCTGTTATGGTCGCACGATATTTTTTACGGTTCATAGGGGTCATATTTTGCATCTCATTATAAAGTGTCTTAATTATGGCAATAGCTTTTTCTTCTTTATGATGTGTCAGGTAAAAATTTGCTAAATGTAGACGTTCTTCATAGAAAGAATACCGGAGGTTTATAGCGTTTAGGTGTTTTTCAGCCTCCTCCGGCTTAGCGGTGAAATCAAGTGCTAATCCAAGTAAAAATTGTGTTTTCGACTTAGAGAAATCAGCATGGGATTGGTGTGGTGTAATTAAATCAATAAGCTCCTGATAGGCCCCTTGTTCATATAAACATATTACTAATTGCGATAGGGTATAAAAATCATTTTTATGAAATCCTTCGAGTGCACTTTTATAATGGGTAATAGCGCTGGCATAGTCTTTAATTTCAAAATAGGCATCTGCAAGGTCGATCTTGTTTTGAAACGTATCAGAGAATTCCAATTTCCGTTCCAGATCCCGTACTTTTTTTGTTGGATTGATGATGGTCGTTAATTCTTTTTGTACCACATCTACATCTCTTTTGCTGATCATTTGAGTGAGGATGTAAAAAATACACCCCAATACCGGAATGAGTATAATGGCGAAATACCAATAATAATGATTACGGGTTTTGTACACATGATATGCACAGAAGATTTGTAAAGCAACAATTAAAAAATATGGCATAGGTCAAAAATAACAAATGCCTTTTTAACC
>CAZPTJ010000313.1:0-3518 GCA_964589085.1 uncultured Flavobacteriaceae bacterium
GAATGCTGGCATCATTATTTTTACACAAGAATAGGGGAGAAGGTAATTGATCAATATGTTAAATAATTAATATTCTTTATTAAAATTTAGCATAACATTATAAAGCATAAATGTTAATACTTTTGTATTTATACGACTATATATTGTAGAATATTGAGTTAAAAATGAAGCTATATTTTGATTTTTGCCAGAAACTCAAATATTTTAAGTTTTAAATTAAATAATATAATTTAATGCATTGATTTAAAATTGTTTGCTTATTATTTTTAGATGCGTCTAAAAATAGCAAAAGCCCCGAAAGGGGCTTTTGCAATCCTGAGTGTTTTTGATTAAGGGTGAGGGATGACAAGTTCTTGTCCTGGATGTATAACGTCCGCACTTTTTAGGATATGCGTGTTTGCTTCAAAGATAGCATTATACTTCATAGCATCTTTATAATAATGCTTAGCAATCTTGCTTAATGATTCTCCACTAGCTACAGTATGACGCGCATAAATTGATTCATCTGCTATGGCTATATCTGCAACAATATCTGCAGGATTTTCACCGCCAGCTTCTTTGATTGCATCCCAAATTTGATTTTTTTCATATTGGTTAGCAGCAGTACCAGTTACATGCAATACACCGTTTTCTTCTTTGACATCTCCATTTTGAATATTTAATTCTTGGCCAAGGTCAAGTACACCTTGATATTTTGTTCTTACCATTATTTTATAGTTTACTGGTTAATATTTCTAAAGATACAAATACCAGCTACAAAACGAAAGTTAAGGGTTTAAAAAAAAGAAAATGGATGTTAATAGAGGGTTTTGTGTAGTTAATCGAATATTAAACGTCCCACAGAGAGCTCAAGAACGTCTACTACAGGAGGCTGATTGACGGCAATAACATCACCTACTCCTCGTATTTCACCGATAATGCTTTGTTGCGGATTTACACGCATGTGTGCTGAACTAACTTGCCTAAATGTGAGTTCCTGGATCAATAAATTTTCTGCTTCTAATAATGGAAATTCATCAGAAAAATTAACATTAACGGTAGTGGAAGTTCCAGAAATAAAAAACCGACTCATACCATTAGCTATGATTCGTAGATCTTCTGAAGCGATATCCAAGAAAAAATCCCCAACCTTATTGGGGTCGTCCAGATTAGGGCGTACTGTGCTTTCAAGACGTAGATTGGGATAGTTAAGGGTGCCTACACTACGTATCTCAAAGGCAGAAGCATTGCGAATATCGGTAATATTGGGTGCGGTAATATGTAATACAGTGACGCCAAACTCTCTAAAAATATTGCACCCATTCTCATTTTGAGCTATAAGAGTCCCATCGTTAACAAAAATGTTAAGATCGCTTATCAAATTTTCTCCAGTTTCCAGAATAACTTCCTGTGTTTCTCCTTGCCGTAATTCAACACGGATATCATCTTCAAATTGAATACGTGTAAATGAGGATAAATTAAGAGTGCTGGTAATAATATCTCCATCAGTTTGTAGACAATCAAAACCATCTTCCGTATCGCAGGCGAGTAAAAGAAGTAAAATGAGACTATATAGATATCTGATATGCTTTCGCGAAAGCATAAACAAACCTTCGTATATCGTTGAAATCCAATTCCTTTTTATGTTATTGTATATCTCCATGTTTTATAATCGAATGCCTACCCCAAATTCAACTGCCTCAGCATCTGCTGCGTGGGCGCGTACTGTAACCGTTCCAAAAAACCTATCTCCAAAATAGCGTTTTAATCCCAGCCGCTCATAAATACGACCTTCAAAATCAAATGGAGCATATACATAATATCCTAGTTGACTAACAAGTGCAATACGGCCAAAACGTAATTCATGACCTATAAATGCCCCGATGCGTCTGTAATCTTCATCCCCGCTTACACCTCTTCCAGGAAACGCAATAGATTCAAATCGAATTTGATCTATGAGGAATAATGAAAACAATACATCTACCCCTAGTTGTATAGTGCTCTTGTGATTAAGCTTTTTATCCACAAATCCTGAAAAAATATAAAAAGGGCGCTGACCAAGACCTACAAAATCAGTTTCATTAGCACCACTTCTAAAGACAACATTATAATGTAAACGCTCTTTGGTAAAAGGATCTTCTCCTCTTGGTATAAGTTCTGGTATGCTGTCCAGATCGTAAAACAATCCAAAATTAAAAGCGATAGTATTAGTGCTGGAGTTGGGAGCCCTAACATTTGCATTGGAGTAATGGATAATGCTTAATCCTGTTTGTAACCCAAAATTATTAAAGAGTTGTTGCTTGTAATTTGCCATTAGGAACGTAGAACTGAGAATACGACTACCAAAAGCATTATTCCGAATGTTGGTTTCTATATCAAAAGGATTAGAAGCTATAGCTATTCCCTGACCAACGCGAAACAGGAGATGTCTGTTTAAAAAATAAAAATTATAATGGCCATAAATCCCATAATTTTCTCCCAAAAACTGGTTATCCAGATCTTGATAGCTAAAAGAAAAGCCCCAATCGGGATAATTATAACGTCGTTCCCAGGCATTGTGACCGTATGTTTTTCTATTATAGCTTAGAATGAGCCCTTGCGGGTGACCTGTGATTAGATGAGATATATCATTAGTGTGTCTAGCAACTGTTCCATAAAAATAATTAATATCAAGAGACACAGGTTTTTGTTCAGTTTCCTGAGCGTTAATGATAAACGATAAGCAAAAGAAAATTAAAAGGGATAGGAACTTCATTGGAAATGGTTGCAGCCAAATCTATTAAAATTATCATAACTTTAGCGTTAATAACTAGAATTTAGAATAAGATTTTCTTAACAGAAATTTTGTAAATCTAATGTAAGATATCAGAGATAGAGATTTTGTTTTTGATGTTTTTGTTTCGAACGATTTAATACTTTTCATTACTTATATTTTTGATAATCAATATCTTATTTTATATTCAATTCAAGCAAGCTCCTGCATTTGAAATAATCAAAATATTGATAATGCAACCTAGGAAAAAGTCCAATATGTTAAAATGCCAAAAAAAATACATTTGTAAACAAATAAACTAATGCCAGGTTTTTAGACTTAATTGACAATTATAATGATCCGGATAAAATCAAAGTTGTCCACTCTAATGAACGGGAAATTTTGGTTCAAAATACTATATGGTTTACTATTGTCCTTATTGTCTGGAGATGGAGAGGTTTCTCTCAATTTTGAACCTACAGAATTAAACGGTAGGGACCTTTGAATAGTGTTAGTTTGGATTTTGTTATGAATTTTAGTGCTGTTTCTGGTCAAGTTCTACTTGATTTTCGGTTTAACGTATGGGATTATCGAGATTAATGGGGCTTTTAGTGCCTATTTCAAGGATTATTTTGTTGATTTTTAGCCATTGCATAATTCGGGTTTAAGACATCGAAGTGTAGCCAACTATTTCAACAATATCTTTGCCACACTAATAGCAAAAAGCTTCAAAGAGAAAAAACCGTCTTTAAAACGAAATTTTGTCGATACTAAACAACTCTATTTG
>CAZPTJ010000314.1:0-3480 GCA_964589085.1 uncultured Flavobacteriaceae bacterium
ATAAAATGTCATATTTTATGGTACTTTCAAGGTTCATCACAAAGTTCTAATGCATCATCTGGGTTTAAGAATTAATAAATCCCCAAATCAAAAAGAGAGGGTTTCTGAAGTTTCAGAAACCCTCTCTTTTTTGTCTATTCTATTTTAAAACCCTTCTTCGTATTCAGGGTATAAAAAATTATTATATGGAAAACGTGTAACATGTATTTCTCGCACGCGCTGATAGACCTTCTTTCGGAAAGCTTCCAGATTACTTTTATTCAAAGCAGAAATAAATAAAGCATCTCCATTAACTTTTGCCATCCAAGTATTGCGCCATTCTTCTAAAGAAAAATGAGCTGAAGTTCGTTCCAAAATCAGATCTGTTTCATCAAAAGGTATTGGCTCATACGCATCTATCTTATTAAAAATCATCAACACAGGTTTATCAGCACTTCCGATCTCATCAAGAATTTGATCTACAGAAGCAATATGGTCTTCAAACTGTGGATGTGAGATATCTACCACATGCAATAACAAATCTGCCTCGCGCACTTCATCCAGTGTGCTTTTAAATGACTCTACAAGTTGTGTAGGTAACTTGCGTATGAACCCTACAGTATCGCTCAATAAAAAAGGAAGATTCCCAATAACCACTTTACGAACTGTAGTATCTAAAGTTGCAAAGAGTTTATTCTCAGCAAACACTTTACTTTTACTCACCACATTCATCAAAGTACTCTTTCCTACATTAGTATAACCGACTAAAGCGACCCTTACTAAAGCTCCTCTATTACCGCGTTGCACTGACATCTGACGGTCAATAGTGGTTATTTTCTTTCGCAACAGCGCTATTCGATCCCTTACAATACGTCTATCTGTTTCAATCTCTGTTTCTCCGGGACCACGCATTCCAATACCTCCACGTTGCCTTTCAAGATGCGTCCACAGACCTGTTAATCGAGGTAATAGATATTGATACTGGGCCAGTTCAACCTGTGTACGGGCATAACTGGTTTGCGCACGTTGTGCAAAAATATCGAGTATAAGATATGTTCTATCTATAATCTTACATCGTAAGATGCGTTCAATGTTTTTTTGTTGAGCTGGAGTCAATTCATCATCAAAAATGACGGTTCCTATTTCCTGTTCTTCTACATAAGCTGCAACTTCCTCCATTCTTCCCGTCCCAATAAATGTTTTAGGATTGGGAGCATCTAGTTTTTGAGTAAACTTTCGAATTACCTCACCACCAGCAGTATATGCCAGAAATTCTAATTCATCAAGATACTCCTTCATCTTGTCTTCATTTTGAAAACGTGTGACCAGACCTATAAGTACTACCTTTTCATAACTATTTATTTTCTTTTCGAGCATAAGGACAAAGGTAGAAAAACCATTGGCATGCTTTTTTATTAAATTCGTCAAATAAACATATGGAATTATGAAGAATGACGCTTCCGCGAAAGCTGTAACAAAACAAAGTAAAATATGTGTTGGGTTTTACAATCTTGAAAACCTTTTTGATACTGAGGATGACCCTTTAACTCATGATGATGATTTTACTACAGAAGGGTATAAAAACTGGAATCCCAAACGTTATGCTAATAAACTTAAAAAATTAAGTCGTGTCATTGCAGACATTGGTCATAAGGAGACTAAAAGTGCTCCAAGCCTTCTAGGTGTAGCCGAAGTTGAAAATAGACAAGTTATAGAAGATCTCATACATACCAAAGCTTTACGCAAATATCCGTATGGGATTGTACATTTTGACTCTCCTGATGAGCGCGGTATCGATACAGGATTAATCTACCGCAAAGATCATTTTGAAGTTCTGGATAGCAACCCTTTAAGAGTTCATTTGGAGTCAGAACCTGGAGTTCCAGATTATACTAGAGACATTTTATACGTATGTGGTTTATTATCAGGAAAACGTGTGCATATTTTTGTTAATCACTGGCCTTCGCGTCGAAAAGGAGAAGAAGAAACACGTGATAAACGTATTACAGCCGCATCACGCAATAGAGAAGCTATTGAACGCATTCTTGAAGAAGAGCCGGATGCTCGTATTATGGTTATGGGAGATTTTAATGATGACCCCCATAGTGAGAGTGTAAAAACACATCTTGTGCAAAGTGACTTGTATAACCCTATGATATTTTTACTTACCCGATATGAAGGAAGTTTAAATCATGATTTTAAATGGTATCTATTTGATCAGATTATATTATCTAACAATTTTATGAGATTTCATAACAATGCCTTACGTTACCATTCTTCAAAAATATATAATGGTCATTCATTAACAGAATACAAAGGTCGTTTTAAGGGAAATCCTTTTCGAACATATGCAGGTAAAAGATATTTAGGAGGTTATAGCGACCATTTTCCTGTTTACAGCATTTTCAAAAACCTAAAATTTTAGATATAAAGCTAGTACCCTTTTGTCGGTATTTTCAAGCATTATATCTAAAAAAAATGTTAATTGTTTGTAGGCTTTCTTTTTTGTTTGATATTTGCCAACTCGTTTGCAATAGATTTCTTTATTATCTATGGTGCAGTAAATCCTACGCTCCCATCTGCCTTTAAGAAGGTATTGTTATCGATATATTTTAGAATATTTATTATAAGACCGAATACTATATAATTTATCTTAATCATAATGAAAAAACAATTACTTTCATTTTTATTAGTTTTAGTCACATTTGGAGTTTCAGCACAATCAATAATTGTTAATGACCCCAATGATCCTGAAACCGCTCTTTCTGCAGAAGATCTGATCAGAAATGTTCTGATAGATGGTTCTGGTTGTGTAGATATTAATCTAACTAATCTAGCTGAAAATCCTGATGGCGTTGATGATATATCGCAAAGAAGTTGGGGATATTTTACTAACGGAGATACTGATTTTCCTTTTGAAGAAGGTATTATCTTGTCAACAGGATTTGCTGTAAGTGCTCAGGGACCAAATGATGATGATTCAATCAGTGATGATTCAGTCCTTGGTGTTTGGCCAGGTGATCAAGACTTACAAACGATTTTAGATAATTCGTTTCCTCCTGGATCTCCTACAAATAATGCAACTGTTTTTGAGTTTACATTTACTTCGGCCATTACCGAAATTGATTTCGAGTACATTTTTGCTTCTGATGAATATGAAGATGATCAAGAATGTATCACTACTTTTCAAGATGGTTTTGCTTTTTTAATAAGTGGTCCTGGTATTCCTAATGATTCAGGCGCTCCCTTTGGAGGTACAAATATTGCATCTGTCCCAGGTTCAGCTAATGTTCCTGTAAATACTATATCTATACATTCTGGTATATTTATTTGTGGGACAGAAACACTTGATGTTGATTTCTTTCCAGATTTATATGTTAGCAATGATGGTGTAAATAATACTAACGAAATTCAATTTGACGGACGTACGGTTATCCTTAATACCGCAACGGTAACTGTAATTCCCGGAGAAGTCTATACGGCTAAACTGGTTATCGCTGA
>CAZPTJ010000315.1:0-3460 GCA_964589085.1 uncultured Flavobacteriaceae bacterium
CCCCAAGCTTCCAAATAATGTGGTGTTGGGGCAACATGTGAAGTTATACTTGCTGTTTCGTCTACTTTCATAGCACAAGCGACAGACGTTTTTACTTTTTCTAAACCGCTTATAAATTGTGCAGCATTAGGTAAACTATATACCGGATTTACTCCAGCAATAATGACCATACTCACACGACCAGCATTCATATCTTGAATCAACTGATTCACCTGATTTACATCTCCTGAACGTACGTAGCGCGGGTGTGCTGTATCTATTACATCACTACCTTCATTCAATTGCAATGCGGTTGCCTGAGCACTTACACTTTGAATTCCCGTAACTACCACTCCATGTTTTCCAGCTCGCGCCAGCGCATCTTTTGCTGCAAGGATAGCCTTTTTTACATCGTTAGGTAAATTACCTGTATTTCTACCAGTCAATGCATTCAATACATCTTTCTGTTGTGAAGGAGATACAGGAATACGCACATCTGCATTGGCTCCTGAAAGTGACATATTGGCTTCAAACTGGAAGTGTTTTGACATTTTGCCATGCTTAGGAATACGTCCTTTAGCATAATCACTATCAAAACCTCCTCCTTGCCAATCTCCTAAGAAATCTGCACCTACAGAAACAATCACTTCTGCTTTGGAGAAATCATAATCGGCTAAAGCTCTTACACCATATTTTGTTTGAAAAGCATCTAAAGCGTATTGCTCTCCAACCGCATCATAAGCTATATGGGTTACACCAGAGTATTTTGCTTTAAACGCTCCTATTAGTTTTTCTGTAGACGGACTTGCAAATGTTTGTGTCAATAAGGCTACTTGTCCGGTTCCGGCATTTAACTGGCTCTTTACTGCAGTATCAATAGCTTCCCAACTTGTTGCTTCACCACCTGCAGTTGGTCCTTGTGCGCGTTGCGTATCATACATTGATAATACAGAGGCGTGCACTCTTGCATTTGCACCATAACCAGCTTCTGCCAGTTTATTATTTTCGATCTTAATAGGTCGTCCTTCACGTGTTTTTACCAGTACGCTGGCAAAATCAAAACCATCTGCAATTGTGGTTGCATAATAATCTGCAACACCAGGAACAATTTGTTCTGGTTGTACTACATACGGTACTGATTTTATAACCGGACCTTCACAAGCTGCCAATGTTGCTGCAGCTGTCGAAAAACCAACATACTTTAAGAAATCACGACGACTGGTTTGAGAATTGTCCAGAGATTCTTTATCTCCAAGAAATTCGTCAGTAGGAATTTCTTCTACAAACTCATTCTGTCTTAGTGTTTCAAGCTCTGCTCCGTGAGTAAGCTCGTCAACGCTTTTCCAGTAGGTCTTGTTTGATGACATAAAATGATCGTTTATTTTTTTTGAACTGTTTTAAAAAGTTAGTTCGGAACTTTTGATTTTATATTCTTATATAATGACCACTATACGTGGAAGATTTCCGCCTTCGCGAAAATTCATTAATAATGACATTTACCACATTCTAAACCTCCCATTTGTGCAGCTGTTAATTTATCTACACCATATTTTTTAGAAAGTTCTTCATGAATTTTTGTGTAATAGGCGTTGCCTTCTACATTTACATTGGTTTCACGGTGACAGTTAATACACCAACCCATCGTTAATGGCGCATGTTGCTCCAGTACTTCCATCTCTTCTACAGGACCATGACAGGTCTGACACTCCACTCCTGCAACGGTAACGTGTTGTGAGTGGTTGAAATATGCAAAGTCAGGTAAATTATGAATACGTACCCATTCTACTGCCTCACTTTCTCCTGTATAAGATTGTGTTCCTTCATCCCAGCCTACGGCAGCATATAATTTTTGGATCTCCTTATTATAATTAACTCCATATTCGTTTTGTCCTTCTGCCAGGGTTTCCGGGGCCACTTCACTAATCGTTTTGTGACAATTCATACATACATTTAAAGAAGGTATTCCAGAGGTCTTACTTACTCTAGCGGAAGAATGACAATATTTACAGTCAATCTTATTATCTCCAGCATGAATACGGTGTGAATAATGTATAGGCTGCACAGGTGCATAGCCTTGATCAACACCTACCTGCGACATCCATCCATAGGCGAAATAGGCGCCACCCAGCATTAAGAAAATCACACTTACCAATACTAAAAACTGATTTTCAACAAACGCTTTCCATAATGGTCTGCGCTCTTCTTTAACCGGCAAATCTATTCCCTGCGCTTCTGCAAATTTCTTAAGAGTATTGTTTACAATAAAAAGTACAGCTACTAAAAGCAATAAGACTAGGGCTAGAATTGCCAAAATTACTTTACTTGAAACGCCACCACCATTACCACCATCATCATCAGGATTACAAAGTTCAGGATTAGCTACACAAGGATCAACAATTTGAGTCTTCGTATACTCCAGAATATTATCAATATCTGCATTGGTTAATGCAGGAAACGTATTCATTATTGATGGACTCCAAGATTCCAGAGCAACGGCTCTTGCATCTCCGGAGGCAATTAATCCAGGACTATTTTTAATCCATTTATAAAACCATTCATAGTCATCTTCATACTTTACGGTAACTCCATAAAGTTTGGGACCCGTCATATCTTTATACAATTTATGACAGGCGGCACATTGCGCTTTAAATAGTTTTTCGCCAACGGCCGCATCAGCACCTTCTCTAGCAGGTATTGACTGAACTTCGTCTTGAGCAAAAATGGAGGTTGTGAGGGTTAGCAGGACTGCTAAACTTGTGATAATTCTCAAAAATGAGTTTCGGCGTTTCACCTGTATCATAATACGATAGAATTAGCTTCTAAATTTTGGCACAATTTTTTCGTCATTACTGTCGTTAACGAAGTGTTAATCATGCTTTCGAAATTGCATGCAAAAATAAGACTTAGAAGTCATTTTAAAAGCCCTATAATAGGGTGAGTTTTTAATTTATATTGATTCTAAATAAAGTTTAAATTTTGTTTAATTTTTATTGAATTATATTTGCCCATACCCATAAAAATGAAGATGAAGACCTTTTATATTAATCTATGCTTACTTACTGGTTTATTCCTTTTTTCTGCTTTCGCGAAAGCACAAACCGCAACTACTAAAGTTATTCAAGACGAACGAATTACAGAATTAATCACCCTTAAAGCAAGCTTAAGCGTCGAAGGAGAATTAAATGACCGGTATAAAATACAATTGTATTCAGGATCACGGGAAGGCGCCGAAAACATACAGCGATCCTATCGTTTAAAAATCGGTGCTGATAAATCTCAAATTGTATATGAAACACCCAACTATAAAGTTTGGGTAGGAAATTATAGAAATCGTTTGGAAGCAGATCGTGCTTTGCCAAAGATTAAAAAAGAGTTCCCAAGCGCTTTTATTTTCTAAATAGAAAGGCTTTTACTTAAGCTTCTAAGAAGGCCGTTTTCAACCTCACATTGTTGCAGCATCATAACCATCATCATATCCTGC
>CAZPTJ010000316.1:0-3436 GCA_964589085.1 uncultured Flavobacteriaceae bacterium
CAAACAGAAAATACGATAATCACACAAAAATTAATAAAAAACTAAGTCTTTTCTAACGTATCAAAAGAACATTAAAATGGCCCTATGATGCATCCTTAGAATTGATGTACAACAAATAAAACAATTATAATTATGAGAAAACTAATATTCTTTTTTTTGATTCCATTTATAAACTATGGTCAAGTACAAATAGGTCAAGATATCGATGGGACAGGATCATTTGATTTTTTTGGAGAAAATATTTCTATATCATTAGATGGTAATACTGTCGCCATTGGAGCAGATGAAGACAGCCAGAATGATAATGAAACAGGCTATGTTCAAGTGTACGGTAATCAAAATGGAGCTTGGGTGCAAATAGGTGAAGATATAGTTGGACAATTACTAAATGAACGATTTGGGGTAAGTCTTTCCTTATCAGAAGATGGTAGTATTGTTGCTATTGGAGCAGATATGGATACAGCTGAGTTTGGAGAAGTTCGGATATTTGAAAATCAAAGTGGTTCTTGGGTGCAGCTAGGTCAAGACATTAGTGGTGAAGCATCTGGTGACCAATCAGGTGCTAGTGTTTCTTTATCTTCAGATGGCAATATTGTTGCTATTGGAGCAAGTTTTAATGATGGAAACGGTAATAATTCTGGTCATGTACGAATATATGAGAATCAAGGTGGCACCTGGGTACAACTGGGTCAAGATATAGACGGAGAAACAGCAAATGATCTATCAGGTATTAGTGTTTCTTTATCGTCAGATGGTACAATTGTTGCCATTGGGGCACCTGGGAATGATGGAAACGGTAGTAATTCTGGTCATGTCAGAATATTTGAAAATCAAAGTGATTCTTGGGTGCAGCTAGGTCAAGATATAGAAGGAGAAGTAGCAAGTGATCAATCAGGAGGTAGCGTTTCTTTATCTTCAGATGGTAACATTGTTGCTATTGGGGCAAGTTTTAATGATGGTAATGGAAGTAATTCTGGTCACGTAAGAGTTTTTGAAAATCAAGGCGGTTCTTGGATTCAGTTAGGTCAAGACATAGATGGGGAAGACGCAAATGATTCGTCCGGTGAGAGTATTTCTTTATCGTCAGATGGAAGCATTATAGCCATAGGTGCTGGTGAAAATGATAGTAATGGAGATAGTGCCGGTCATGCGAGAATATTTCAAAATGAAAATAGTGTCTGGGTACAGTTAGGTCAAGATATAAATGGAGAAGCAGCCTTTGATTTTTCTGGAGAAGGTGTTTCCTTATCTGCCAATGCTAGTACAGTTGCTGTAGGAGCTAGGTTTAATGATGAAAATGAAGAAAACTCTGGACATGTTCGTATTTTTAGCCTTAGTGAGCTATTATCTGCAGAGGAGTTCAATATCAACACATTTGCGCTTTTTCCCAATCCAACAAGTAGTACACTTACATTAGATTATACAGGCGGCGAACAATTGACAAATCTTGTAATCATTGATCTTAACGGAAAGCTCATACAACAAATACATATCGCTTCCGTAGGGCAGAACAATGCCATAGACGTTAGCAATCTTAACCCTGGAATTTACTTCATTCAAGCACAAACGGAAAACACTATAATCACACAAAAATTAATAAAAAACTAAGTCTTTTCTAGCGCATCAAAAGGACTTTAAAATGGTTTTGAATGCCTGTTCTCAAAATTCATATCTAAAAATGCTAAAACCTAAAACCATGAAAAAAATCGCATTACTAAATTAGCCTATCTTTAGTATCATTAAGTAATTATTCACAAGATCAAGCTCTTCAATTAGAAGAACTGTTAGAGCGTTATCGAGAAATACCTCCTAATAGTAACGCATTAGTAACTTATTTCTCAAATAATGAAATTACATTATTGCGTGATCATTTTGCAGCCACACAATCTGAAGATTTAATAACAGAGATCCGTGGCAGTAGTAATGCAGTAATTTTTGGAAGTAACTTCGATTTAGCAAGCTTTGTCTCGTTTAGTACGGATACTCCGGAAACTATAAACATAATAGCGGGAAATTCTGGTTCTACAGATTTTGAAGTGGCAGGTGATATTGATCCTACAGACTTGGACAGGGCATATGCACTAACCTTGAACGATGGAGAACTTTATGAAATTAATATTCCTACTGGGACGTATACATTTATTGTTGAGGTTAATCCTCCTGGAGATGAACAATGGACGGGAATTGAATTTGATCCAGCAACAAACTTACTATATGGAATATCATCAAATTTCTCTGATTCTTCCACATTATCAATAATAGAAATTGGAGATGATTTATCCTTAACTCCTATAGGAACAACAGGAATGTTAGGAGCGATAGCAATAGCAACAGACGGTGCTGGAAACTTTTATGGTTATGATGTGGTAGATGATTCATTTTATAATATTGATCCAACTACAGGACAAGCAACACTTATTGGGGTTATAGGTTTTGATGCGAATTTTGGACAAGACTTAGAATGGGATCCAATTACTGAGACTATGTATATGACAGCATTTAACTCTGGCAATGGTCTTGGAGAGTTAAGGACTGTAGATTTGATTACAGGACAAACAACATTAATTGGTACAATTAGCTCATCAGGTGATCAAATTACTTGGGCTTCTATTCCAATAGCATCTACATTAACTATTAATGATACTCAATTAGTGAATTTTACCGTATATCCAAATCCTGTAAAAGATAATATAACCCTTACTGCAACAATGCCCATAGATAATATCATCATTAATAACTTATTAGGGCAAAATATTTTAGAAAAAGATATAAATAGCATAGCAGATAAAATTTCCGTTGAAACCCTTGAAAATGGAATTTATCTTATTCAAATTTTTTCAGGCGAAACTACAGAAACAATCCGATTTATAAAAAATTGAAATGATTAATATTATCGCGCCTATGACCTAAATATATAGCAAGTGCAGTTTGGATTTGCTATATTAATTTAAACACTAAATTAAGAAGTCATAGCATGGGTACTATAGTAGTGAAATAGTCTTTTTGTTTAAGTATATCTATAAGATAAGTAATCAAAACCGTATTTTAAAACCGTACTTTTTTTATCCTTATTATTATTTCAACTTTTAAAAGTTGAAATAATAATCTGAATTATATAGCTAAATCAAAATAAAACGTCATAAATTAAAGTATAAAAAAAGCTCATTGGGCGTATAGTTAAATTTTCTTCTGATGCTTTTTGCTTGTGCCCATTTTTTTTCTATTGGGTTTAAATCTGGACTATAAGGGGGCAAAAATTCTACAGTATGTCCCGCCTTCTCAATAGCCTCCAAAGCATCGTTTCTTTTATGGAATGTTGCATTATCTAGTACAATAACCGCATTATTTGGTGTGTTTGGAAGTAATTCTTGAGTTAACCAGGCATAAAAGACATCCGCATTTATATAGCAATCGAATAAACATACATTAAACAAGT
>CAZPTJ010000317.1:0-3402 GCA_964589085.1 uncultured Flavobacteriaceae bacterium
CCTCAAAGAAACTATCCTTCTCCTCCATAGTATACTCTCGATCTATGGATGGATAGTGAAAATTAAGATTGGTAAGGTGCGTATTATGTATCTCATCGCTCCTGTAAGCATCTCCTTTTTTACAAGTAAGCAGGGTTATTTTTGCCATATCTTCAATCTGTGCATTAAGACTGGTCGTCACATGACTAATCAAAGGGAGGTCATTTGTTTCTAAAATGACCCAATTCTCCAGTGTTTTTGAAAGTTTGGAAGGGATATCATCGGGATAGAGAAAGATTCCTTTCTTACTTGTACGTGGGTTTACTTCTATAATATTAGGAATAACGGACTTAATCTTTGCTTTTACCGTTGCATTTTCTCCATCGGCGATCAGGATAATGTTCTTTCCTGCCCCATTAGCTTTAAGGTATTCCAACATCTTATTTTTAAGTAACAAATCGTTGGGTCGTGACTGAAAGATATTAGAGCTCATTTTGACTCTTGTCGTAATCGGAGAAATAACGGGAGTATTTCGCGATGCCAACGTACTCGCAGCACGATTAATATTATTCCCCAATAACGGACCAATAACCGCATCTACATTGGAAAAATCATTGGTATTTATAAGGTTTTCTACTTTGCGAGCGTTGGCAGAAGCACCATCTTCACGAACATAATCTGTATCATAAATTTTAGCCTCGACATCTATACCGATCTCTTTAGCCTTTTCAATAGCCATTAAAGCACCGCTATGAAAATCTAATGCGATACGCAATACTCTATTATCCTTAATTAAATCAACATTTGCAGCAACGCTATCCTGCACTTTGGATAAGCCAAAAGGTAACATAATAGCCAGGCGCTTAGGTGTAGAAAAAGTAATACTATCGGCAAGATTTACTTTAGCAAGTGTTCCCACTGGAGGTAGTGCTCCATCTCCAGTAATAGAATAGCCTTCTATTTTGGGAATTTTTAAGATCATGCCTTCTTTAAGTCCATCATCCAATGTGGGATTCAAAGTGATAAGATCATCGGCTTTCAGGTTAATTCTGCGTAGCAAACTATACATTGTATCACCCTTCACCACTTCATAAAGTTGATATTTTGCAGTATCAATAGTTGTTTCTCCCTGTGACTGCGTATTAGGAACAATAATCGTTTGTCCTACGCCTAGAACAGCTCCCATATCTGGATTCAGTGCTTCCAGGTCTGCAATGGTAATCCCATAACTTCTGGCGATACCGTATTTCGTTTCTTTTGCTTTAACCGTATAACTTGCAGTCGTCGTTGTCGGAATGGTAGTAAATTCTTCGACGACCTCAACAGCAGGTGGTTGATAATTTGTCGGGATCCGTAATTTAAAGCCCTTACGCAAGGGTTTACTATATAGTTCTTTATTGTATTTTTTTATGATATCAATAGGGACATTATAACGTTTTGAAATACTGAATAAGGTCTCTTTGCGCTTTACTTTATGTGTCTTAAATGTAATGTTTTCCTGTGGCGGGGTCACGCCATCACCTGCCGTAGTTTCCTCGGCAGTAGGTAAAATCAATACCAATCCTTCATAAATGCGTTCTTTAGCATCCGGATTGTATTTATATATATCATTTTCAGAGACACTGTATTTCTTAGAAATACTATATACGGTCTCTCCGGTGCTCACCTGATGTGATATGAATTGTTGCGCTTTCGCGAAAGCGAAAACAAACAGCAATCCAACGATTAGCCAAGCTTGTTTCATCTACTTAAAAAATTTTATTTCGTTAGAAATGTAACAACTCCAATGTGTTGGTGCTCATTTCATAATTTTGGTTTATTCCCACTCGATAGTGGCTGGCGGTTTCGAGCTGATGTCGTATACTACTCTATTAACGCCTTTTACTTTGTTTATTATATCATTAGAGACCTTTTGCAGAAACTCATAGGGTAAATTTACCCAGTCTGCTGTCATCCCATCCGTACTCTCTACAGCACGAAGTGCCACACATTTTTCATAGGTACGCTCATCTCCCATCACCCCTACCGAATTTACGGGGAGTAACATCGCCCCAGCCTGCCATACACTATCATAAAGTCCTGCTTCACGCAAAGCACTGATAAATATATGATCAACTTCCTGTAATATACGTACTTTTTCAGAAGTAATGTCTCCCAAAATACGAATGGCCAATCCAGGCCCAGGAAATGGATGTCGTCCCAGTAATCCCGCACTTAATCCCATACTGGCTCCTACGCGACGTACTTCATCTTTGAATAACATCCGTAAGGGTTCTACCACCTGTAACTTCATATAGTCGGGTAACCCTCCTACATTATGGTGTGATTTTATGGTAACGCTGGGGCCTCCAGTGGCACTTACAGATTCAATCACATCTGGATAAATGGTTCCCTGTCCTAACCATTTGGCGTTTTCAACCTTCTTGCTTTCATCATCAAACACTTCTACAAAAACACGTCCTATAGCCTTACGTTTGGTTTCTGGATCACTCTCTCCTTCAAGGGCATCCAAGAAGCGTGCCGAAGCATCAACTCCTTTGACATTGAGTCCCATACCTTCATACTGTTTAAGCACATCAGTAAACTCATTTTTACGGAGTAATCCATTATTTACAAAAATGCAATATAGGTTCTTTCCTATCGCTTTATGAAGTAATGTTGCCGCTACTGTGGAGTCTACTCCTCCAGACAAGCCTAGAATAACACGATCATCACCTACTTTTTCTTTAAGCTCAGCTACCGTAGTTTCTACAAAAGCATCGGGTGTCCAATCCTGCTGCACTCCTGCGATATCTACCAGGAAATTCTTAAGGATTTGTTTTCCGGCTGTGGTATGATAGACTTCCGGGTGAAACTGTATAGCATAAGTCTCTTCACCTTCGATACGATATCCTGCATTTTCTACATCACTGGTAGAGGCAATACGCACCGCACCATCAGGTAATTGCTTAATGGTATCACTATGACTCATCCATACCTGACTATTTTCAGTCACTCCATCAAAAAAGGATTCTCCTGATTTAATACTCGCCAGGTTGGCTCGACCGTATTCCCGCGTATTGGATTGTCCCACTTCTCCACCATAATATTGTGCCAGATATTGTGCTCCATAACAGATTCCTAAAAGCGGCTTTTTTCCTTTGATTTCCGTCAGATCGGGATGTGCTACGCTTTCACCACGAACAGAATGTGGAGATCCCGAAAGAATCACTGCTTTATAGGCTGAAAGATCTTCAGGAAGTTTATTATAAGGTTTGATTTCTGAGTAGATATTCAGTTCGCGAACACGGCGTGCAATAAGCTGTGTATACTGGGAACCAAAGTCAAGAATAAGGATGTTGTTTTGCATAGGCAAAAGTAGGGAAATTCAAAAGACTAAAACCAAGGTATAAATGACTAAATTCAAAGAATTTTTAACAACAT
>CAZPTJ010000318.1:0-3377 GCA_964589085.1 uncultured Flavobacteriaceae bacterium
GTTGAGGTTTTAGGAATGTTTGACAACGTAGAAGCTCTTGCTGCACCAGATTACAAAGAAAAATTCTGCGCGCCTAACCCTAATCATCTTAACCAGTTTGTTAACGTTAATAAAGTATTACATGCAGTAGCTTTAGACGATAATCGTGCGCAAATATTTACACCAATTCTTGCAAGTTGTTCCAATATAAAATTGCGACCAGATACTACACTAGACGAAATAGTCAAAGAAGTTTGGTTTGCTGGTGCACATAGTGATGTAGGTGGAGGTTATAGTAAAGATCCTGAAATATCGTATGTGTCATTAAACTGGATGATTAACGAATTAAAAGACTACAATCTTTTTAATGAGGTTCCTATAACAGATAGAAATATAGATGGCGTTATTCATGACTCTGAGGATAATCTGGCGGGGACATTATTTAAACGTCGGAATAGGGATATTCCCTTATATCTATATGAAAATGGGGTTTATTACAGTAAAGGGAAATTGAAAATTCATCACTCTGTTATTAAACGTTTGGAAAAGGGGTTATTACCTTTTTTTAAATATTCAAAAAAAGATCCTACCGATTGGTTTGATCAAGACCCTTTTTGCGATTGTTTTGAAAAAGAAGGCAATAAACGTTTCTTTAAGAAAGAAGATTGTACGACTATTGAGGTGATTGAAGATAAATAGGTCTTAACAAAGCATTTTTGTTAAATTTTAGGATAAGCACTTTGTGTTTTTTCATGCACAACATCTCCTGTATGGGCGGTATTTTGCTTTTCAAACAGGAGGAGATGCACTTCTTCTCCTTCAGCAGTAGTAGGGCAGTGTTCAACACCTTTCGGGACTACAATGATTTCACCCTCGTTTACAAATTCTGACCATTCATTTTCAGGGTTATTGCTTTCGCGAAAGCGCATTTCCAATCGGCCTTTTTGCACATAAAAAAGCTCGTCTTCCTCTTTATGACTGTGCCAGACAAACTCTCCTGAAATTTTTGCAAGAATAACCTGCATGTCATCTACAATAGCAATTTGATGTGGATGCCATTGCTTATTGAATTTAGCATATTTTTCCTGGATGTTTATAGGTTTCATAATATTGAAGTTTTCGAGCCGCAATGTAAATACATTGATTCTAGTATCTCCTTATAAAAGCGTTAAAATAGATCAATATTAAAGGAGAGTTGATGATGTTAGATAACTCCAGATTTGGAAGAATGAGAGAGTGTTTCTTCTTCATTTTTACACTTTTGGTCATTGACTAATTTCCCTTTATAACTATAGTAATTCATATCCTTGGAAACAAATCTATCAAGATCTTCTTTATAATAAGTGCAGGAATCGATAGGTTTTGCATATAGATGCAAACTCATAATCTTGGAGTCTGAATTATTGTGAAGCGTATGAAATCCCTTAGAATCATCCATATAACTAATATCTCCTGATTTCAAGATTCGATTCATATCAGGGATAATGTTATTTTGTCCATCTTTTTTATATATAACTTCTTCCATTTGACCACTTACTTGATAGACCCAACAACGTTGTTTTCCATGGCAATGAATTGGGGTAGCATCTCCGGGGTTCCAGCATAAAAGAAGTAATTCAAAATCATCGGTACGTTCAATACAGTTTCTTGTATATCCTTTATCGCACCAAAAGGCATATTTCATTAAGTCTGCTGTCGGTATGTTAAGTGATTTGGATAAAGAAACATAATCTTTCGATTTGCTTTTTTTTAATGTTTCCACCAATTTATCTACCGACTCAATAGAATACATACGGTTAAAATTTTTTAATTATTACTAATAATAGTAGCTTTGAGGAGTATAAGCAAAAAAATGTTTTTTTGGGTTGATTTTGGGTTATTTTTTCAAATTTTAATCAAAGATAGATCAGTTTTGATCAAAAAAAGTAATTTTTTAAAAAATTAGAATTTTAAAAAAATGGAGAAAACCCTTTTGAATTTTACTGAAATTATTGAAAAACTCCTTAGTGAAGAAACTGAAAAACCAATTGCCGATCACATTCCTTCAGAAAATCTTTTTCAGGAACTAGATTTAGATCTTCCAGAAACAGCAACAAATGAAAACGATTTTAAAGCGGCGCTCTACGAGCTGGTTCGACATACTCCAAAAACTGGAACTAATCGATTCTTTAATCAATTGTTTGGAGGAAGAAATGAGCACGCCGTTTTAGGAGATCTACTATCTGTTTTTCTGAATAATAGTATGTATACCTATAAAGCAGCTGGCCCTCAGGTTGGTGTTGAAAAAGTCATTCTAAATAAGGTAATAGAAATGATCGGGTGGGATCATAATGCCGCTGGAACATTTGCTGCCGGAGGTTCCTTAACTAATTTTATGTCCATGCTTTTAGCTCGTGATCATGCGCAGGAATCCATCCGTATGAAAGGTTTTAATGAACCCAAGCTTACAGTTTATACTTCAGAAGATTCACATTATAGTATCCCTAAGAATGCTGCCTTTTCTGGAATCGGTAGAGAACAAGTGCGTTATATCTCTACTGATGAAAAAGGCGAATTGAAGGTTGATGAATTGGAACAAGCTATTTCAAATGATTTGGATAAGGGCTATATCCCTGCACTGGTAAATCTTACCGCTGGAACAACCGTATTAGGAAGTTTTGACCCTATTTCAGAGGTAGCGACAATTTGTAATAAACACCATATCTGGCTTCACGTAGATGGTGCTTATTGTGGTTCAGTGCTGTTTAGCAACAAATACAAACACCTCATAAAGGGTATAGAAAAGGTGGATTCTTTTAGTTTTAATGCTCATAAAATGTTGAGTACGCCACTTGGCTGCTCACTGCTTATGGTGAAAGACAAGAAATATCTGTATGATTCCTTTTCCAATGAGGCTTCTTACCTATATCAAACAGATCATGATGAATTCAATTTAGGAAAAACCTCATTGCAATGCGGGCGTCGCAATGATGCATTGAAATTATGGACGCTTTGGAAACGGATTGGCACGCTAGGATTGGAGTCTATCGTAGATCAACAATTCCTTCTGGCAGATCGTGCCCGAGCATATGTTCGATCGCATCCTGATTATACACTTTATAGTTTTGATAATTCTGTATCTGTCTGTTTTAACTATAAAGGGATTGCAGCACGTACTTTGTGCACCCAACTGTATGAAAAATCCAAACTACAAGTAGGATATGGTTCCTTTAAAGGGGATGAGTTTATTCGTTTGGTAACGGTAAATGCTGGGAATTCTGAAGAAGACATTCTTGACTTTTTTAGAATTATTGAGTCTTTTGTGCAAGAAAATTCAGAAGCATTATTGGCAGTGCAGAATCAATAAAATCAGATTTCCAATAAAATATATTTGTGAACGCACCGTAATAAAAGGACTT
>CAZPTJ010000319.1:0-3351 GCA_964589085.1 uncultured Flavobacteriaceae bacterium
TTTTATAATAAAAAATACCTGTCGGAGAAAAATTTGGGTATAAAAACACTTCTAGAACGGGTAAAAATTATAAATTCGAAGATAGAAATTGATAGTATCCCTGGAAAGGGGACTACCATAACCCTATCTATACCTACCTGAAATGAACAAAAATGCAAGACTGGTCATAGCAGACGATCATCCCATGTTGCTTAAAGGGCTTCAGGATGAATTGGAGGCCAATGACTATCAAATTGTGGGTTCTGCTCACAATGGTATGCAGGCGCTGGAAGCGATCCTTACTGAAAAACCTGATATTGCCCTATTGGATATTGATATGCCATTATTAACAGGGTTTGAAGTCGTCAAAATGGTCAAGGATAAAGATGTTCACACCCGATTTATTATGCTTTCCTTTCATAAGGAAACAGATTATGTAGCACAGGCAAAAGCATTACAAATTCATGGATATCTATTAAAAGAAGATTCTTTTTTTGAAATCGAACGCTGCATTCACGCCGTACTGGAGGGGCAATTGTATTTTAGTAAATCCTTTGACACCGCTGCCCTTTCTGAAGCCAGTGAAGAATTAAAAAAATTACAATTATTGACGCCTTCAGAATCTACTATTTTAAAGTTAATCGCGCAGCGATTACCTACCAATACTATTGCAGAAAATCTTTTTATCTCCATACGTACGGTAGAAAAACATCGCAGTAATATTATTGGGAAATTAGACATAGAAGGTGGTACTAATCAACTGACAAAATGGGCACTTTCCAATAAAAATATTATCCAAGAGTTATAACCATTCTACAATTTACACTTCAATATACGTAGTACTACGTAAATAATACGTACTGCTTCGTATTTCCTGATGAGCTAACTCATAGTACTTTGCACTATGTAAATAATTAATATCGCTCACCGATAGTGACGCGATTAAGTTGGAAGATAAGAGGGAAGTGCTCGCGCTTCCCTTCTTTAAACTAGTCTATAAAAAATATGTGTTTAATCAATGATCTAGTCTTAGCCCATAGTGATCAAGGCTTCATTGATCGCTTAGTATCCCATTTAACGGATCGACAAAACACACTTTGCGGTAGTTCCACAGAAGGATTTGATGCCCTTAAATGTATTCTAAAACACAACCCCAAACTCGTCATCATCGAAGCAGATCTTTCCAATCTCAATGCTTCAGATATTATTAAATGTATTAGTAAAAAAGGAAGAACAACGATCTTCATCGTTATTGTTCCTGATGAAACTTATGAATTACCCTGTGCAACAACTTTAAAAAGTTCTAAAGGGCGTCTCTGTACAACTCAAATTTTTAAAACCACCCTAAAACATAATGACTTCTCTCCAATTTTTCAATTGATCAATAGTCTGGAAACTAATAAAAAGACAGGCACTTACTAGCGTTTTTTGCTATTTCAGATATTGATTATATCGTAGGATAGGATGCCTCTAGCTATAGACATCCTTTTTTATTTCAATATAGGATTAGAATGGAATTTGTATTTTTAGCAGCTAAGCTATGATAAGAAAAGCTCTTAGATATCATTACATATGTTGGTTTCTACTTGGTACATTAGGTATAGCTCAATCTTCAGATGTAGCTACAACTTCTTCAAATACGATACTACATATACTGGAACAAAATAAAACTACTAATGTCCTGGACAAAGGGTCCCTTGAGAAAAAGTTGGTGCGATATTATCAAGGGCTTTCACTACTGGATCAAGTATCAGATAGTTTGAAAATTGCTTTTTATGAGAATTATACGGGCATTCTGGCAAGAAACAATTTGTTTAAAGAATCCAACAAAAATGCAATAAAGGCTATTCCTCTATATGAAAAATCACAAATAAAAAATCTGGATTTAGAAAAAAGCTTTTATTCCAATTTAGCTTCAAATTATATACAGCTGCAAAAATATGATAGCGTTACCTGGGCATACAAAAAAGTAATAGACTTAGACAGCAGATATCCAAAAGAAATCTCTCCTTTGGTATCTATGAATAATCTTGGGTATCATTATTATAAAAACCTTAAAAAATATGATTCAGCTCTATTTTATTTTTCCAAGAAAGCGCAATACGAAAACGTATTACATCTTCATGGTAATTTCAAATGGAGTTTAAATGATAACATAGCCTTAGTTTATAGAGAACTTGGACAACTCTCTGAAGCCAAAGATTTATTTATTGAAAATTATGAATTTTATGTTCAGGATCATAGTCGCCGGGGGACACAGGAACGATGGATTCGGGCAGGTTTGCAATGGGCTGACATAGAAATCCGGCAAGGTCATTTGAAAGAAGCTTATCTATTACTCCAAAAAATACAGCTAGATGTAGATACCTTACCCAAATATAGTAATTCGAGTACATCAACACTCTTACTATTACAAACCAAGAGCGCTTACGCCAAAGCAGTAAACGACTATCAACAAGCGTATCAGTTACGCGAACAGTATTATAAACTCAAGGATAGTCTGAGTATACAAAAGGAAAAAGAACAACAAAAAGATGTAACTCTTCTTAGAGATATAGGCCTGCAAAACGCAAAAAGCACCTTAAAACAAGAACAAATCATTAATGCAATTGAAAAGAAAAGTCTCAAGTTGAACTTACAGCGAAAATCAGCTAAGGTTTATGGATTACTGGCAACCGGAATTTTAGTTTCTATACTCATTTCCGGATATATATACTATAGAAGAACACAACAATTTGCTTTACAACGACAGCAATTACAAGCAAATTATGCACAAGATCTTATCAAAAATCAAGAAGAAGAACGGATACGGGTCGCTCGTGAAATCCACGATAGTGTTGGGCAAAAACTGATATTACTCTCCAAAAAAGCTACGGACACTGGAGATACAGCTGCTCAGGTACTGGTTGGAGATACTCTGGAAGAGTTGCGTAGTATTTCCAGAAGTTTACATCCCGTAATACTTAAAAATTTGGGACTTACTAAAGCCATAGAATCATTAATTAATGAAATCGATGCTAGCACTCCTATATTTTTCACACATCAGATAGATCCTATAGATCATATACTGCCCAAAGAGACAACACTTCAAGTTTATCGTATTGTTCAGGAAACCCTCAATAATATAGTCAAACATGCTGACGCTAAAGCGGCCTCTGTCATCATAGAACATAAAGAACATACTATTGAAGCTACCATATCAGATAATGGTAAAGGATTTGATGTTACTCAGCAGCTTAACAACGAAACCAGTCTGGGTATGAAGACCTTACTGGAACGTGCAAAAATTATTCAATCCAAATTAAATATCTCAAGCACTCCAGATCAAGGAACCAAGGTACAATTGAGTTTACCTCTGTAATGCCTAAGCCC
>CAZPTJ010000320.1:0-3334 GCA_964589085.1 uncultured Flavobacteriaceae bacterium
TTTAAGTCAAAAAAAGAGCATAAAAAAATCCACCCTATTTGATAAGGTGGATTTCTTAAAAAAGTAAATATATACTGGACTAATCCAGATTTAATTGTGATAATACGGTGTTTAGGTCGCTGGTATCATTGCTTTCTGCAAATGATGAAGGAACGATAACGATTCTGAAAATTTGATTTTGTGTAAATCCATTACTTAAAAGACTGAAATCATCTGATTCCAAAATTAAATCAAGATCAAAAATGCCTGTGTTATCATCAAAAATAAAATTGAATCGATATTGTGCAAAACCACCATTGCCAAAGAAGAAAGATCTTGGTAATGGTTCAAATACTTCAATACCACCATTTGCTGCAGTAGCATCAGGATCTAAAATAAAGACCAATGGGACATCAGATTCAAAAACGTCTATATTATTTGGAACAACAACATTAACTGATGCACTGAAACCATCATTGGAAATAAAATTTACATTATCAATTTCAAAAGTCTGACCTATGGTATCAAAATCAACATCATCTATATCATCGTCGACACAGGAAACTAGTAAAAATGTAAAACAAAAAAGAGGTAAGAGTATTTTTTTCATAATATTCAAAAATTAGGATTTATAAAGACCTTTTCAAAAGTCATGCCAACAACGATATTCTAGCGATATTATTTTTTTAAAATGGGGTTAATTAAACAAAAAAACAGGCAAACCTGCGGAATACCTGTTTTTAAAAAATCATATGACTATAAAACTATTCTATGGAGATTGAGCCGTCTGCATATGCAATTCTAACGGGTTCAATAGGGGTGCCTGAAGATTTATGAGTAGATGTTGAAGAAGTTCCTTTATTATCCTTAAACGTCAGTTTATAGCTTGTTATCTCTCCGCGATCATTACGTTTAACCTTAGTAAAGGTAAAGGAAAACCCTTCTCCTTTTAATCTGTTTTTGATGCGTTTAATTTCATCAATAGAGGTATCCTTCGTAATAACAATGATTTGTGCATCGGCTCTTCTTACAATTTGAGCATATGCTTGAGTAGTCTGAGCGCGTTGTGCTCTTACGTGAGCTTTGGCTTCTTCGAGGATTTCGGCACGATGTGCTTCTATCTCTTCGCGTCTTTCTTCTATTTCTTCACGCATATGCTCCCGTTCTTCAGCAAGTTCGGCATGCCGTTCTTCACGCTCCTGATGTATGCGTTCCATGCGCTCTTGTAAGTGTTCTTGTCGTTCCTCCCGACGTTCTTCAAGCTCTGCCCGACGTTCTTCCATTCTGTGCTGTAATTCTTCTACGCGGACGACCTGACGTTCCTGCAACCTTCTGGCTTTGTGCTCAAGGTTTTCTGCCTGGCGTCTCAGGTTTTCTGCATGATTTCTCAGATGTTCTTCATTGATGGATCCGGATAAAAGTCCGATGCTTCCATCTTCATCACGATAAAAGATAACATCTTCAATAACGAGATTTTGATGGGTTCTCATACTACCAGTTCCGGTTTCACTGGAGTATTGAATGGATAATGAGGTGATTTCTCCCTTACTATTGCGAGAGGCTTTATAATCCAGACTTACATTGTGTTTGTCTTTGAGTTCTTCCTTAATCTTTTCAAACTCCTGATCGGAAGTGTTTTTTGTGATTTTAATTTTAAAGGAACTCGCATCCACAAAGGCGACTGCTATGGCAGGATTTACTTTTGGAGAAGTTGTATGCAATGCATTCACTAGTGCTAGTTGATTCAAGTTTTGATTAGCAGGATGAAGCTTAGAAGCAATTACCACCGGACTATTATTTAATGCAAGTGTTTGCACTGCGCCTCGTGGAGTAATGGAGGAAGGACTGTTATGTCGTTGTGTAACTTGTATCTGTTCTGATGATTGTACGTTAAGAATACTTTCCTTGATGGATGAGGTAGCTATTTTTTCCTGCTCTGCTTTCGCGAAAGCAGAAGCCTCTTCAACCTGACCAACAGGATCTTGTATTTCATTATAAGCAGTTACTCTTTTAATATTAAAGCTGTATAGGAAAATTGCCAGCAATGGAAGAACAATTCCTAATTTTAAAAGATTGCGTTTTCTAGATGCTTGTTTGTTGAGCATAACGATTCGTTTTTTGATTAATGAATGATAAAAATTATTAGTAAGCGCAGGCTGTAATTGTGCTGATGAACACTTAACCAACACCAGTTGATATGCTGTTTTGGAAGCTACGCTGGCTATAGCTTCATTATCTGCAATAAATTCCAGATTTTGTTCCAGGCTTTTACGATATAGCCAAGCGAGAGGGTTTATCCATTGTATGATCAAAAGGAACTGTGTAAGTAGCATATCTATGGTATGCCACTGACGGCCATGAACCTTTTCATGGGTAATGATCATTCCAAGTTCCTTTGCATTATGCAAATCTGGATTGTAAACAATGTGCCTGAAAAACGAAAAAGGAGAAATAGGTTTATGGACCTTTACATGTGTATATCCTTCTTTCTTTACAGTTTCGTTTTTTATAATGAGTTTATACAATGATTTTAATTGTATAATAAAACGTGCACCCATAAAGAGGATACCTACCCCATAGATGATAAACACAATCTGCCACCAGTCTATAGGGGTTGAAATTTCTGAGGTAATTGCATCAGATGCAATAGGGTAGGATATGAGATGTTCTGTATATTCTCCAGCTACTGTAACTGGAACATCTATATAAGTAGTTTGTGTGAATGTAATGAATGGCAATATTAAAGCTGCGATAATACCAGCGAGAAAATAATGGCGATGTGCTGTAAAAAAGGTGTCCTTGCGCAATACAACGATATAGGTTGCATAGAATATGGATAGGATTAAAGCACTTTTTGCGATGTAAAATAAAAGATCCATAGCTTACTTTTTTGAAGTTGAATTATGCTCTATAATATGCAATATCTCACGTAATTCTTCAGCGCTAATCTTCTCTTCTTTAGCAAAAAAGGAAACCATATTCTTGTAGGAGTTATCGAAGTATTTTTGCGTAGCTCGTTGCATAAAGTGATTGCGATAAACTTCTTTACTAATGACAGGAAAATATTGATGTGTTTTTCCAAAAGCCTGGTGACTTACGTATCCCTTATCTTCAAGGTTTCGTATAATGGTCGAAACGGTATTATAGTGATTACCTTCCGGTAATTGTGCTACAACCTCTTTAACAAAAGCATGCTCCAAGGCCCATAAGGCGTGCATAATTTCTTCTTCTTTATTCGTCAATTTTTCCATAAAACTAAGGCAACATTTAAAGGGTATAAGACAAAAGTATAACGATTTTTTTAGTTAAACAACTATTTTTATAGTTATATAACGATGTTTTTAGTTTTTATTGC
>CAZPTJ010000321.1:0-3329 GCA_964589085.1 uncultured Flavobacteriaceae bacterium
CGTAGCGGTGCTACGCTAAAACCCATAAAATGTCATATTTTATGGTACTTTCAAGGTTCATTACAAAGTTCTAATGCATAATCTGGGTTTAAAGAAAGTCTGTATTTGACCCATTCTATATAGCCTTGATCTTCTTTTATAACCGAAAATATAAACTAATTCCTTTTTGCGTATGCTACGTATTTTGTAGTTTTAGGACACTAATTAAAAGCAATCATTTATGGATATTTTTAGCCGAATCAAAGAAAAGTTAACCAACGAGTTTATAGACATTATAGAATGGTTAGACTTTACCGAAGATACTATTGCACATCGCTTTGAACGCTATCAAAATGAAATCAAAAACGGAGCTCAACTTATCGTAAGAGAAGGGCAAGCGGCAGTTTTTGTGAATGAAGGACAACTTGCAGACGTTTTTCAACCAGGGACTTATGAATTAACAACACAAAACCTTCCTATTCTTACTACTCTTAAAGGATGGAAATATGGATTTAATAGCCCGTTTAAGGCAGAGGTATATTTTGTAAATACTCATTTATTTACCGATGAGAAATGGGGAACAAAAAATCCTATCACTTTAAGTGATGAACGTTTTGGCTTTGTTGAAATCAGGGCTTTTGGCACCTATGCTTTCAAAGTTTCTGATCCCGGAAAGTTTATCGTTGATATCGTTGGTACGGATAATAATTTTACCAATTTTGAGATCAATGAGCATCTTAAAAGTTTAATTGCTACTCGATTTACAGATACAGTAGGAGAAGCAAATCTTCCTATCGAATTATATGCTGCTAATACATCAGAACTCTCGGAGACCTGTAAAGAAGTGATGCAGCCCGAATTTACTTCTGTAGGAATTTCATTGGAGAGATTCTACATAGAAAATGTTTCTATGCCGGAAGACCTGAAAAAAGAGATTTTTGAATATAGCCGTATTGACAAGCTGGATTTAGATAAACTTACTAAATTCAAAACAGCAAAAGCCATTGAGGCTGCAGCTGCCAATGAAGGAGGAACGGCTGGCGCCGGTATGGGTATGGGTATGGGCTTTGTACTTGCACAACAAATGGGAGGTATGATGAGCCCCCAAATGGGTGGAACACAACAAGCCACATCAAATCCTATGGCTCCACCTCCTATGCCAACTCAGGTATTGTATTATTATGCTGCTAATGGTGCGCAACAAGGCCCTGTAAATTTTGATCAATTAAAAGGATTGTTTGCCGGACGCACTATTAATCGTGATAGTCTTATCTGGAAACAAGGAATGGCCAGTTGGACAGCTTTGAAAGATATTGAGGAGTTGAAATCCTTCTTAGGAGGAAATACACCTCCACCATTACCACCGCAGTAATTATTTAATTATAATAGAACATAGACTATTGCTTTTGCGAAATTAAATAATGTTTCAAGAGTAAAGTATAAATGCAACATCTATGGCTGAAACGCCTGTTCGAAAAGCCGAACTCAAAAAATCCTGTATAAATTGTGGTGCCGAACTCACGTATAAGCCGGGAACTACGGCTATTACCTGTGATTATTGTGGCCATGAGGAAACGATAACGGTTGATCCAAATGGTTTCGAAGAATTGGAGTTATACCCCTATCTCAAGGAAATGGGGAATCAGCAACATAGTGAAGAAATCACAATGTTGAACTGTAAGAATTGTGGCGCTAATCAACATATAGAAGAGAACTATAAATCACTACACTGCGTATACTGCAGTATGCCCCTGGTCATAGAAGATATCTATAAAGAAGATTGGATCTTACCAGGCGCTGTATTACCATTTCAAATTGAAAAAAAGCAATCTTTCCAAATTTTCCAGAAATGGGTTAAAGGCTTATGGTTTGCTCCTAATAAACTAAAAAAAGCATCTTTAGATCCACAATTTACAAAGGGATTATATCTGCCGTTTTGGACTTTTGATGCACAACTTTCAGCTTCATATACAGGGCAACGTGGGGAGTTTTATTATGAGACTCAAAGTTATAGGGACAGTAAAGGAAATACACAAACCAGACAGGTACAAAAGACAAGATGGTATCCAGCATCAGGGCATATTTCAGGTTTTGTAGATGATACGCTTATCAAAGCTTCGAAACAACGTGAAGGACGTGTGCCTAAGAAAATAGCGCGTTGGAATTTAAATAAATTACAAGCGTTCAATAGTAGTTTTCTTAGTGGTTTTGTGACAGAAAAATATACGATATCCCTTAAGGAAGGACATTTGAAATCCAAAGAAGAAGCACGACGTATTGCCGAAAGATGGTGTAGACAGGATATTGGAGGAGATACGCAGATGGTAAGTAGCATGGATATGCAATTGAGAGAAGAAACCTTTAAACATGTATTGCTTCCCATGTATGTGAGTGCTTATCGTTATAATGGAAAGGAATACAACTTTTTCGTCAATGGAGAGAGCGGTAAAATTTCAGGAACACGACCCTATAGTTTCTGGAAAATCTTTTTTACTGTCCTAGGCGTACTGTTACTTATTGCTGTTATAGTCTTTTTTGTGCAGCAAAATCAACAATAATCGTATTGCAAACAATAATTAAAGTGGTTGAGGGGTTGGAGTAAAACCTTCAAATATGATATTGTCAAAATACATAGTTTTCTGATCGACTTGTTGTTGGCTTCTTGCCGTCCAGGCAAGCACAGGAGTGCCTCGACTTTTAAATTGAGACACCATTTTGTTAGGCATAAGAGTTATATCATATCCTAGAAAATCAGGTGTTTTATTATAATTTAACTGTAAGTAATCTGTGATTTTATTTATTGGCCAGGGGGCAGGAGAGGCTTCTGCAAGTTGTCCTACTGGATATTTAGTATTTTTAAGAAGCCATCTTACAGAGAATGGATCGAACGATTGTAATGCCACCTCTCCGCTATATTTAGCAAGTATTTTTTGTGTATTGCGCTCAAGTTTTTTATTTAGATTTTCTGTTTTTAATTCGATAAGTAGAGGTACTTGCCCATTAACTAAATCTAGAACTTCTTCAAGTGTAGGGATATGTTCTTCGGTTTTAAAAAGGTGATACTTCTTCAAACTCTTTTTCTTAAGCCATAGTGTAGGTAGCCAATTACCACAACATCGCTTTAGATTCTTATCATGAAACACAATCACGGTACCATCACTAATAATCCGAATATCTAATTCAATAGGGTATTGTTTTGCTATCGCTTCCGCGAAAGCAGCCATTGAATTTTCAGGAATTTTCCGATTCCCATCGTGTAAACCTCTATGAGCTATAGGTTGTTGGGTTAACCAGGGGTTATTTTTGAATGAAGACACCTCTCTTTTTAGAGGTGAAAATACAAAAACCTT
>CAZPTJ010000322.1:0-3314 GCA_964589085.1 uncultured Flavobacteriaceae bacterium
CTACAGAAGCCAGTGATGGATGAAATTCTGCAGCTACCACAGGAGCAGAAGCAGCTCCTCCTACATTGGCCTGACTTCCTACGGCGAGGAAGAAGTACGGTGCTTTAATTAATTTGGCTACAAGAACAAGTAATCCGGCATGGATAGAAATCCAAATGAAACCAATTGCAATTAATCCTGGATTTTCAAAAACTGCACTTAAATCTATTTTCATACCTATAGTTGCGACTAGAATGTATATAAAGATACTTCCTAATTTACTTGCTCCCGCACCTTCGTAGTTTTTTGCCTTAGTAAATGATAAAGCGATACCACAAGCGGTAGCAATGGTAATCATCCAAAAGAATGTTCCACTGAAAGAGGACAAAGCAGAATCCTTATTACTGAAAATATCAAATGTACCCAGCCAAGAAGAAATTGTATTTGCACCCCAATGAGCTAATCCAACACCGCCAAATGCTAGCCCAAGCATGATGATTAAATCAGAAAGCGTAGGATTGCGTTTTACTTTTTCTGCAAATGACGAAACCTTTGCTTTAAGTGCCTCAATCGCAGAGTCATCAGCTTTAAACCACTTGTTTATACCGACATTTTTGCCAATACCAAGAAGAAGAAACGCCATCCATACATTTGCTACTACTATATCAATGAGAACCATACCACCATACTTCTCTTGATTATATTCGAAAATTTCAAGCATTGCCGTTTGATTTGCACCACCACCAATCCAACTTCCTGCCACTGTGGCTAGGCCTTTCCATATAGCATTTATTCCTTCTCCGTCTAATGTAGATGGACTAACCCATCCTACAATAAGAATTGCAATAGGTCCTCCTATAATAATGCCTATAGTTCCTGTGAAAAATAATATTAGAGCTTTGGAACCTAAATTCCGTATTGCTTTTAAGTCAATACTCAAAGTCATTAATATTAGGGCTGCAGGAAGTAAATACCTAGATGCAATATGATAAACTTTTGAACTTCCTTCTATATAATCACAATCTGAAGTGCAATATGCCCATTCCGGCTTTATTAAACCTAAGGCATTTAGTATAGCGGGTAATAAATAACACATGAGTAATGCTGGGACATACTTATAAAATTTTGCCCAAATTCCAGTCTTTTTACTTGAAGTGTAAAATACAAATGCTAGTATTAACATAAGAAGCCCAAAAACAATAGCATCATTTTCAAAAAAAGGTTTGGTATCCATAAGTGGTATTGTTTAGTTATGCTGTATCTGATTATAGCATTTCGCGAAAGCACAAAATACCAAAATTATAGATACAACCAATAGGTCAGTTTTAAATTGATCGACCTAAAGCGGGGTGCAAATACATCATCTGTAAAATAATTGTCATTATAGACAATAAAAAGATCGGAAAGCGGAGCAAATCGCCATTGCAATCTGGAGTTTACACTAAAATTATCTGTTTGAGAGCTCCATTGTACAAAAGTGGCCCAGAATAAGGATTTATTAAAAGTAACATCTATACGTGGTCCTAACAACCAAATATCAGCTTGAGGGAAAGGCTCAGGAAGGTCTATGCGATCATAACGTGCTTGCATAGCAAAATTAAAATAAGGTTGAAGTCTAAGATTAAAATTGCCTTGAAGCGCATAGATGTCTCCATTAAAAAATTGTCCAATAGTGGGTTGTATAGAATAGGAAATCATTTTACGTTGATCTGATCGATACTGTAATTGCACACTGGAATATCGATATTCAGTATCAGCAGGTAAGGGCATACCCCCAGAACGTGTGGGGTCAAATTCTCCGAATAGAAATGTAAATCTATTATTGACAGCAGCTCTAAGGCTAGCTGTATTTTTCAATTCGGCATTCCAACTGGCCATGATGTTATAATCAGAATTTTGAAAGTCTAGCTCGGGTCTCCATACGAAAATAGGAGAGAAGCTTATGGTATGTCGATTAATAAATCCTTTTTTAGGAAAAATGAGACGTTCTGCCTGTGGATCTACACGTAAAATATCTGTGCGACGAATAAACCCTAAATCTGATCTGAAGTTATCACCTATAAAAATACCACTGGCACGAAAGCGCCAGGTATTACTATTGTACTGTAAAAGTGCTCCCGCCGAGTAATCCTTGTTTTCTGAAGAAGGTGCAAAAGATTTATGGGTATAAAACTTACCATTCCAGGTATTATCACGGCTGGCTAGATTATAATCAATACCTACTACGCGATTATACTCGTTTTCAGGAGCGACAAAATCAAGATTGCTTGTATTTTGCTTGTTTACAAATAGAAAACTTATGTTGGATCGGCTAAATACTTTATGTTGCAGTGCGAGCACTGTATTATTATTCCCATTTATTTCATTGCGTTCATCATCTGCAGTTTGAACACTTAATAGCCCGACTCTGAAATTGTTATTTAGTTTACCACTCAATCGTGCACCTGCAATAATATCATTTTGAATACTTATACCACTGGTATCTTGTGCAATTCCTATACGTCTGGAGAAAAAAGGATTGGCATCTCGTGCATTTCCAAAATCTGCAAATAAATCACTGTTTTCAATAAAGAACTGTCGTTGTTCAGGGAGGTTAACCTCAAAACGCGTGAGGTTTGTGACCTGTCGGTCTACTTCTACGGTTGAAAAATCAGGGTTTACCGTTAGATCCAGATTAAGACTATTGCCTATGGTGAATTTGGCATCACCGCCTATTTGAACATCAAAATCATCATCATCCGTTTCAAAATCCTGTCCTGCGAAACCCGTTACATATGGAATGATAGAAATAGGACTTTTTGAATTCCCCAAGGGCTTTTCAAAAACCATATTTCCCATATAGGCGAGATTAAAAATAAACTGATTTTGAGGAATGTTAATCCAAGTATTACGCTCGTTATCCTGGGTATCAAATTGATAAGCATTGAATCTCCATTTGGTTTCGCCTTCGCGAAATTTAAAAGCACTCAATGGTATAGCCCATTCTGAAATATAATAGTTGTCGTAAATTTTGGTTTCACCAACCCATTTGGTATCCCAACTTGTTGTAAAACCTCTCAATGCTGTACCACCCCCGGAAACTAAAGCTTCTCGCCGAACACCTGCGGGATTGGACCCAAACAAAAAAGCATTGGTGCCATCATTAAACGTGTCAAATAATAAAGTAATGTTGTCGCTGCCACCAGCTCTGAAGTCCCGTCGTAATGATGGAACGATATAGTCACTTCCTATAGCATAAATCTTTATGCCGATATATAATTTACGATCATCATAGAGCATATAAATCTCTGTCTGATTACGAGAATGCACCGTGTCTGTAGGAAAGTATTGCCAGA
>CAZPTJ010000323.1:0-3312 GCA_964589085.1 uncultured Flavobacteriaceae bacterium
TCAAGGTTTTTTCATCAAAATCTGCATGTAGATGTTTTGCCAGAACTTTACCAAACCCTGTTACCTGATTATAACCCCTGGTTTTTAATTTTTTGGGATGGATAGGAACAGGAATAATAGTATCAATCGTTTTATAAACAGGGATAGTACTTAATTCATACCCTAACCATTCTCCTATAAAAGCACTTAGGTGTTTCTGACCTTTATACTTAAGATTATGCAGTAGTTTTTGTACCGGCCCTTTCTTTTCAAAATAAAATAAAGCAGTAGCCTGATCCAATTGTAAACGACCATAAAATACTTTTTTGAGTGTGGGATCGTTAAAGTGATGAAATCGGGTTAAAGGAATGTCATGTCTGCATTGTGTACAGATCACTTTTTCATATTGATCCAATGAAGTAGAACAACTACTACAGGTTTTAGGATAGAATAAGTGAAACAGTGATTTTAACACAGCTAATAAATTTTACCTAAATTAACCACTTTCTAAGGAATTGCTGTCTCATGAGTACTAAAGGTACAACTAGAATATTAAAAGGGCTTACGCTTCTTCTTACATTACTTTTAATTGGTTTAGGGATATACACCTATCGATTTTATAAGGATGTACAGTTGAGTGAGGCGCAGTTAGAGAAGGAACGCAATCAGATTAGAGAGGAACTGGATAATGAGATTGCCAAGTATAATGAAGTGTTGGCTCAAAAAAACAATCTTGCTACAGAGCTACAAAAAGCTAAAGAGCGATTAGAAGTACTAAGTCAGGAAGTACAAAAAAATAAGATATCTCAACGTGTTATAGATGATTATCGTGTGGAATTACAGAAGTTACGTAATGAACGTGTCGTATTATTTACACAGAATGATAGTTTAATCGTTGTTAATGAGCGACTTGAAATATTACAGGAAGAGACAAAACAATCTTTAGATAGTATTGAAAAACAACGAAACAAGTTATTATTAGAAAATCAAGCGTTGGCAAATCAGGTGGCAAAAGCATCTTTGGTGACAGCAAGCAATATCCAGTCCAGAGGTGTTATTCAACACACTAGCGGACGGTTACGTGTAACACAAAGAGCAAAAAGAACTGAGATGATTCATGTGCGTTATGAGATCAATGAAAATGATCTGGCTATTGAGGCAGATCTGCCATTTTATACTCAAGTGTTGGATGAAAAAGGAAATTTGGTCGGGACAAAACGTGAAATCTCCTTTTCTGATGGTACGACCATTTTATTCAATACTCGAACCATTGTTCCATATAAAAAAACACGTTTTAGTGTAAGCGAATTAATTCTTCCAGTTCAATCCTTTGAATCTGGAACATATACAATTAATGTCTTCCTAGGGAGTAGATTAGTCCTTTCGGACACTCTTGTTTTAAAATAAACCTTTTTTCGATCATTATTATCGTCGTATTCCTATTTTTGTGCCTTCAAAGATTTTAGAGTGTTTATGCTTTCGCGAAAGCGTATTCCGGAATAATTTAAAGCATACAGTATAATGAGTACAACTGCCGATCATTTTAAAAAAGTAATTTCTCATGCTAAGGAGTATGGATATATTTTTGGAAGCAGCGAAATCTATGATGGCTTAAGCGCAGTATATGATTATGGACCGAATGGAGTGCAACTCAAAAAAAATATCAGAGAGTACTGGTGGAAAAGTATGGTCCAAATGCACGAAAATATTGTAGGGCTGGATGCTGCTATACTAATGCACCCTACGACTTGGAAAGCATCTGGACATGTTGATGCATTTAATGATCCACTTATTGATAATAAAGATTCAAAAAAACGATATCGTGCAGATGTATTGATTGAGGATTATGCCGAAAAACTCAATCAAAAAGCCGAAAAAGAAATAACTAAAGCTCAAAAACGTTTTGGAGCCGCTTTTGATAAAGCTCAGTTTGAGAGTACAAATCCCAGAGTCTTAAAATACAGAGAACAACGACGTACTGTTCTAGAACGTATGGCGCAATCTTTAGAAAACGAAGATCTGGCAGATGTAAAGGCACTAATTGAAGAATTAGGAATTGCTGATCCAGATACCGGATCCAAAAATTGGACTGATGTACGCCAGTTTAATCTGATGTTTGGTACGAAGCTAGGAGCCTCCGCTGAAACAGCAACAGATCTTTTTTTAAGACCGGAAACAGCACAAGGTATTTTTGTAAATTTTCTCAATGTGCAAAAAACGGGGCGTTTAAAGATTCCTTTTGGAATTGCTCAAACGGGAAAAGCATTTCGTAACGAGATTGTTGCAAGACAATTTATTTTCAGAATGCGAGAGTTTGAACAAATGGAAATGCAGTTTTTTGTACGCCCAGGAGAGGAAATAAAATGGTATGACTATTGGAAAGAAACCCGTTTAAAATGGCATTTGTCATTAGGATTGGGTGAAGAGAATTATCGTTTTCATGATCATGATAAGCTGGCACATTATGCAAATGCAGCAGCAGATATAGAATTTAAATTCCCATTTGGGTTTAAAGAATTAGAAGGGATACATTCAAGAACAGATTTTGACCTAAAGGCTCATGAAGAACATTCAGGAAAGAAGCTACAGTTTTTTGATCCTGAACTCAATCAGAACTATGTCCCATATGTTGTGGAAACTTCAATTGGGTTAGATCGTATGTTTCTTGCCGTTTTTTCAAACACCTTGACTGAAGAAACGCTCGAAGATGGATCGACTAGAGTGGTGTTGAAATTACCTGCGGTTATTGCTCCTACTAAAGCAGCTATTCTTCCTCTAGTTAAAAAAGATGGATTACCAGATATTGCACATAAAATTGTAGATGATTTAAAATATGATTTTAATCTTATTTACGATGAAAAAGATGCTATTGGTAGACGATATAGAAGACAAGATGCCGCTGGAACGCCTTTTTGTATCACTATAGATCACGATACTATTCAGGATCAAAAAGTGACCATACGTCATCGAGATACCATGAAACAGGAACGAATAGCTATTAGTGAAATAGCTCAGATTTTAAGACAAACTACAGGATTTAAAAATTGGATTTCAAGATAAATTTATGATTATCAGATAACTGTAAAAATATACTCATACAATTCTAATACTATTTTAGAAAATCAATAGCTCTATAATTACCTGAGTTCGATTAATATTTAGATAATTTTTAACAAGAAAAAAGATAGATTTTTAGTAAATTAAAGTATTGACATTCAATTTATTGATCTAAAAATCTATCTACGATATCTTATAGAGAAATTACAAAAATTTATTGTATAATTGATGAATTCTGTAAAGAATATGACCTAATTGTTGACAAAGCATTACTTG
>CAZPTJ010000324.1:0-3310 GCA_964589085.1 uncultured Flavobacteriaceae bacterium
CAAACGATTCAAAATAATGCAACTCGTTTCTTTGTTGTGGATCAGCAAGTTGCAGAAATAACAGATGTTAATAAAGCTTCGCTGCGATTTACTACTGCACATAAACGAGGAAGTCTTGCAACTATACTTAATGTATTGAGCAATTGTAACCTCTATCTTACAAAAATCCAATCGATGCCTACCATAGAGACACCGTGGGAATATGCTTTTTTTGTTGATGTCACTTTTGACAGTTATGATGATTATAAAAAGGCAAAGCATATTCTCCGACTGATGGCGGCAGAATTTAAAGTTTTAGGTGAATATAAAAATCAACAATCATGATTCCGGCAAAGCGACTAGCTCATATAAAAGAATACTATTTCTCGCGAAAACTTAAAGAAGTTGGGAGTCTTAAAGCTTCGGGAAAACCTGTAATTAATATAGGCATTGGAAGCCCCGATCTAGATCCTCCACAAAATGTACTAAATGCACTAAATGAGGCTATCACTGTTCCTGGAGCGCATCAATATCAATCTTATGTTGGCTTGCCAGAATTACGTGAAGGGATCGCTCATTTTTACCATACGCATTATACTGTCGCGTTGAATACGGCCAACGAGATATTACCATTGATGGGGTCTAAAGAAGGTATTATGCATATCAGTATGGCTTTTTTAAACCCGGGAGATGAGGTGTTAATTCCTAATCCTGGATATCCCACTTATACTTCGGTAACTCATTTGGTACAAGCTACACCAAAATATTATGAATTAAATGAAAACCAAGCCTGGTTACCAGACCTCGATGCTTTGAATCAACAAGATTTGAGTAAGATCAAATTAATGTGGCTTAATTACCCACATATGCCGACCGGTGCCAATGCAACAAAAGCATTTTTTGAAGAGGTGGTTGCTTTCGCGAAAGCTAATGATATTATACTTGTCAATGATAATCCTTATAGTTTTATTGGTGTAGATCATCCGCAATCATTACTTGCAATTAAGGATGCAAAAGATATTACTATTGAATTGAACTCATTAAGTAAAACATTTAATATGGCGGGTTGGCGTGTAGGAATGGCCGTCGGTAATGCCGAGCTATTGTCTCAGGTTTTAAAGGTGAAAAGTAATATGGATAGCGGAATGTTTTATGGAATTCAACAAGGAGCAATTGCAGCTTTACATCTGGAAAAAGATTGGTTCGAGTATTTAAATGCAGAGTATAAAAAACGAAGATTGAAAATTTGGGAATTGGCGTCGGCTTTAGGATGTACTTATGAAAAGGATACGACAGGCTTATTCGTTTGGGCAAAACTACCTCAAGGAATTTCGGCAGAGGCCTTTATAGATCAATTACTTTATGATAAGTATATTTTTATTGCACCGGGTACAGTGTTTGGGAGTCAGGGAGAAGGATATATACGATTGAGTCTTTGCGTGTCCGAAGAAAAAATAGAGGAAGCTATAAAAAGATTATAATGAAAAAGATTGCGATAATAGGAGTGGGACTAATCGGAGGATCGATGGCTAAAGATTTAAGGCTGCATCTGGATGAGGCTACCATTCTAGGGATGGATAATAATAAGGAACATCTTGAAAAGGCAAGAGCATTGGGGCTTATAGATGAAGTTGTTACTCTCGATGCGCTAAGAATAGCTGATCTGATTATCCTGGCGATACCTGTAGATGCAGCGATACAATTACTTCCGGAAATTTTAGATAAAGTTGGTGAACATACATTGGTTCTTGATATGGGATCTACAAAATCAGGAATATGTCAGGCCGTTGCATCGCACCCTAACAGACATAATTTTATGGCGTGTCATCCTATCGCAGGCACTGAATTTTCTGGACCTCATGCAGCTATTGAAGGACTCTATTATGGTAAGACCAATATTGTATGTGAGATAGAAAAAACAACATTCAAATTACAGGAAAAGGCACTTGATATATTCAGAAACTTAGGAATGCGTATTCGCTATATGGACCCCATAGCACATGATAAGCATATAGCCTATGTCTCTCACCTTTCGCATATAAGTTCGTTTATGTTAGGAAAGACGGTTATTGATAAAGAAAAAAACGAGAGAGATATTTTTGATATGGCGGGAAGTGGTTTTGCATCCACTGTAAGATTAGCAAAAAGTAACCCTACGACCTGGACTGCCATTTTTAGACAGAACAAAGAAAACATTATAGAAACACTGGATGAATATCTAATAAACCTGGAACATTTTAAAAACCTTATGGTAGCTAATGATTTTGAAGGTCTTTATGATGAGATGTCAAATACAAATCGAATTAAAAAAATATTAAAAGGAATTGCCTGAAAAGGTATATAGGACGTAAATTTACACCGTTATGGAAAACAAGAAAGAACTTAGAAATTGGTTAAATGCATTTGGACTAGATCACCCGTTGGTTATAGCAGGTCCTTGTAGTGCAGAGACTGAAGAACAGGTTGTTAAGATTGCACATCAACTTAAAGATAGCGATGCTACAGTATTGCGCGCGGGAATTTGGAAACCTCGCACACGACCTGGAAATTTTGAAGGTGTAGGTGCATTAGGTCTGAAATGGTTGCAAAGAGCCAAAGAGGAGACAGGAATGTTAACGACTACTGAGGTTGCAAATCCACACCATGTAGAATTAGCGTTAGCCCATGATATCGATATTTTGTGGATTGGAGCTCGAACCACAGTTTCACCATTTATTATTCAAGATATTGCTGATGCTTTAAAAGGATCAGATAAAACGGTACTTATCAAAAATCCTGTAAATCCTGATTTAGCACTGTGGCTGGGTGCAGTAGAACGTTTTTATAGTGCCGATGTAAAGAACCTGGGAGTGATACATAGAGGGTTTTCAACCTATGAGAAAACGCGTTACCGTAATAATCCCGAATGGCAAATAGCAATCGACTTACAAAATAGATTTCCTGATCTTCCTTTGATTTTGGATCCCTCACATATTGCAGGTCGTCGTGATATCATTCAGGATTTGAGTCAAACGGCTTTAGATCTTAATTATGACGGATTAATGGTTGAAACTCATTATGATCCGGATAATGCCTGGAGTGATGCAAAACAACAAATCACACCGGATACACTTATCCAAATGATGATAGATCTTAAAATCAGAAAAGAAGAAGGCGAGGCGATAGAATTTAAAAATAAATTGAATACGATGCGTACGCAGATTGATGTTGTGGATCATCAATTGATTGAATTTCTCGGGAAACGTATGAAAATAGCTGATGAAATAGGTATGCTTAAGAAAGAAAATAACGTTGCTATTCTCCAAACGAAACGATGGAATGAGATCTTAGG
>CAZPTJ010000325.1:0-3307 GCA_964589085.1 uncultured Flavobacteriaceae bacterium
ATGCAATTACTCCGAATAACATCCCGAACCACCCTTCAAAAACTTCGGGACGAAGGAAGCATCCGATTCTCCCAACCAACCCGAAAACTAATTTTATATGACCGAGATTCCATCCTACAATATTTAGAAAATCATGCAAAAGACACATTCTAATGGACGAAGCACAACAACATAAAGAAATTCAAAAAGGGTTTAATGCTGGTTATCTCTTGGAGAAGCTTAATCCCCAATTGGCTGAAAAGCTACGTAATGGAGTATCTGATAAAAGTAATCCATTCATGCTTGGTATGCTCAAAGGTGCAGAGCAATATAAGGATGAAAGTTTCTTCGACTCCCCTCCTCCGAATATGCCAGACAATATTGAAGACCTTGATTTGGATAATCCTGATATTGGATTTCAGAAAGGACGGGATGATGTGGATATGGATATTGAGCGGTAATATCTATTGACACATACCACTTTTTTGTGTTGGTTCTTCCCATCATGAGTATATCTAAAGAGGAATTAACCACCCGTGACTTATAAAGTTCCACTACAAGTTTCTGAAATTAAATTAGTTTATAAATCCAAAACCAAAGCAAAAGAGCGTCCACAAATCACATCTTCGAGAGATGCGTATTGGACTTTGGAATCTAACTGGAGTGACCAAATTGGGCTACTGGAAGAATTCAATGTCCTATTGCTTGACCGTTCCAATCGAGCAATGGCAATCTGTCCAATATCAAAAGGAGGAGTATCAGGGACAGTCGTTGATTTGAAGATAGTTTTTGCAGCGGCACTTAAAGGACGAGCGTCTTCAATTATACTTGCGCACAACCATCCGAGCGGAAATTTAAAACCAAGTCAGGCAGATATTGAACTTACTCGTAAGTTTAGAAAGGCTGGCGAGATTCTGGATATTTCAGTTTTGGATCATTTGATTTTATCACCTGATGGTGACTACTATTCCTTTGCTGATGAAAATAGAATGTAAAATCCAATCACTTAGTCAGAACACATTCGATTAGATTCACTATCAAGAAAATTACAATGACAGCAAAAAGTACCCTTCTATATCGTCTCCATTTATTGCGAAGTGTTTTTCTTATTTCACCAATTATTGTCTTCATTAGTTTTACCATGTTTTTAAAATAATTCTGGTGCAGGAGGAGTATCATTAAAGTCCCCTGCTCCCACATTTGACGCATCATCTGATTGATGCCCCGTTTGCTTTGCAACAGTTTCCTGATGATAGGCTTCCGCTTCTTCGAACCATTCAAATAGCTCTTCGGCTGAAATTCCTTTACAGGTACAAATACCTTCACATTTACAATCCACTTTGGACGCTCCTGTTAAAATAATGTGAGTTGCTGGGACGATAAAATGTAGTCTTGCCACTCTTTACTTTGTGCTTCTTGATTTAACCATGTTAAAACATAAGGCTCTGCACCACCAAAGGTATCGACTTCCTTCTTTGAGGTAAAATGTGAACGATAGCCTGTTTCAGTTATAGGAAGCTTTCGCTGATTGACACTTCTAACTTCGAGATGAGAAAGTGTTTCCCCTGTCAACTCTTTCACGGAATTTGAATAGTTTGGAACATAATCAATAGTGATTGCTATGTTGTTCCAAATTGCTTTTATGGTTTGTTTTGTCATTTCTTCTTTCACCAGCACCGTTATACCATTGACCATACTACATTGATAACTATTGTAAAGCATAGATAAGAGAGTCAAACGCCCTCTCTCTGCGTTCAAGGCTTGAAGCCTGCACCGAACAAAAAATGACGGTTTCGTAAACTCATTGCGCCCTGCTCCAATCGTTCAGACACTCCGTAATTTTTTATTCGCTTTGCCTAAGCACCTCTTGGAGGTGTTCAAACCTTGACCTGCATTCACTACGACTTTTAAGGTAGCATCCATCGGATGTAAGCGTGGCTCTGCCGACAAGTCGGCAGTTTGCGTTCCACCCGTAATTCAATTTTAAAGGAGATTAATAATGTGCAACTTTCAAGAAATTTTAGGTTTATTTTTCTCAATTGCATTCCCCATGCTAATTGTTCTGATGGGATACTACTTTTGGAAAACTATCACAACACCATTTGAGGAGGACGAAGAGGAATGGAAAAAATACGAAGAAAAACATTGGTAAATTTATCCTCCAATTAATTTCTGAAACCAGCTTTTGGCATTCTCTTTTTCCAGTTCTTGGATACGTTTTTTGTCGATAGCAGCTTGCCGTTCTGATTTAGCAGTAAGCCGTGAAATTTGATTTTCCAGTATTTCTAATTTGGTATCTCGTTCAACTTCTTTTGCGCCCTGCCCTTCCCGTTTATCTTCAAGCAGAGCGGTAACATCTAATGCTTTATTCAAATTTTTATTCAATAGCTCTATTTGTTCCTTCTGATTTTCAATTTGATTTTTTAAAGCTGTAATCTCCCGTTCTTGGCTCTCAGCAATCTTTGCGTGAGCTTGTTCCAGCTTTTGTTCTAATTTACGTTTTGAAACGTTAGTTTCCGTTAAACTGGAATTTTCCTTTACAGTTTTAGAACTTGAAGCCCCTTCCTCCGAGTCTCTTTTATCGTAAAGTCGATCTAGTTCGGCAACATTAATTTTCCGTTTTTTACGGTCATTCATCTTGTAGGAAAGACTACCATCCTTCATGTCTGCGTACAAAGTAGGCTTACTTACATTATACATCTTTACGGCTTTGGTCGGTGATAACCACATATTAACGCTCCTTTGTTTAACGTTAAGGTTGGTTCATTATACTGTATGTCCTAACGGAATTGAACACTTTTATTGAAGTCCCCCTCCTCTAAGATTTTTTGACTTTACGTTTCAAAACGTTTATTGACGTTTTATCCATTTACGCTTTGACGGTTTCTAACAGATATGAACGTTCACAAACGTTTTGGACTTAACGTTAACATTGCCACATTTACGTTTTACATTATATATTTCAACGCTTCCGACATTTAATAAAACCGTAAACAAACGTAAGCATTGAAAAACCACTTAACTTTTGCTAACGTAAACAGTACAGATTCGATTAATGGCTTTATGCACAGGTTTATCCATTGTGTAATTTGCTAAAATCGAATGACCTACCGCCTCTCTTTCAGGAGAAGCAAACGCTAATGTTCAACATTGAAAAAGGAGGAAGCTAAAGTCATTCAACAACGCATATAGAAAAAGCCGCAGGTGGGGATCTGCGACTCTTCAAAAGTAATGCTCATTTAAATCAACATCTAAATAGTATTGCTTGTCGATTCGGAATGCAAGTCAAAAGTGATTCTTGCAACACTTTTTTGCACCCTTTTTTCTA
>CAZPTJ010000326.1:0-3293 GCA_964589085.1 uncultured Flavobacteriaceae bacterium
TTTTGAAACTTCAAAACCGGACTTTTTTGTTCTAGTAAGTATGTAATCTATATACTATTTATAATGGGTGTAGTTCTAAACGAGAGATACTCGTTTAAATGAGTTTACATTTAGATCTCCTTTACTACTTACATACTCAGCAACGTTTACATTCTCATCCATTATAAAACGTTGATCAAGAAGACATTTTTCATGATCAAGTGTTGTGTTATCTGAAATGAAACGTTCAATTTTTCCAGGAACAATTTTGTCCCAAATTTTTTCAGGCTTGCCTTCGGCTTTAAGCTGCTCTTTAATATCTGCCTCAGCTTTTGCCAAAACTTCAGGAGTAAGTTGCGCCATAGAGATATATTGAGGTACATTTTTAAGTGTTTTACCCAAACGACCTAACTCAATGTTTTCCTTTTCAATAGCGGCAATTCGAGCTTCTGTTTCTGAAGCTACATATGCTGGGTCAAAATCTTTGTAGGAAAGTGTCGTTGCACCCATTGAGGCTACTTGCATAGAAACGCTTTTTGCAACTTCTGCAGCGTTATCAGGCCCATTTGAAAGACCTACAAGCGCACCAATTTTATTGCCGTGTACATAAGAACCGATAAAAGGTGCTTCTAATGTTTCGAAACCACCGATTTCAATTTTTTCACCAATAACTCCGGTTTGTTCGATAAGCTTTTCGGCAACAGTCATTCCTTCATAATCGGCAGCAAGAAACTCTTCTTTGGAAGAAGTGCCTAAAGCAATCTCTCCCATTTTATTTGCTATTTCTACAAAAGAACTATTCTTTGCTACAAAGTCAGTTTCACAATTTAAAGAAACAAGAACGCCTTTAGTAGCATTATCATTGATTTTTGCTACAACTGCACCTTCACTAGAATCACGATCTGCTCTTTTTTCTGCAATTTTTTGTCCCTTTTTGCGAAGCACAGCAATTGCTTGATCAAAATCTCCTTCGGCCTCTACTAATGCTTTTTTACAATCCATCATTCCGGCACCGGTAGCTTTTCTAAGCTTATTTACGTCTGCCGCTGTAATATTTGCCATTGTATTAAATATTTAAAAATTAAAAAAAGTCGCTTATCTTATTTTCAACAAAGAAAGTAATTAAACGACCTTTTTGTTTTACTAAATTGTTATTACTCTTCTTCTTCGCTTGCTGCTACAACAATAGGAGCTGCTTCAGGTTGAGCTACAGGAGCTGGAACTTCTTTTGCCTTTGGAGCAGGAGTTTCCTTTTTTGCTTCTGGAGCGGGAGCGGCTGCCTTAGATTTGGCATCTCCACTTTCTTTACCAGCTTTACGCTCAGCAAGACCACCGATTACTGCATCCGCGACATATCCTACGATTTTATCAATAGATTTTGAAGCATCATCATTTGATGGAATAAGATAATCTACCTGACGTGGATCAGAGTTAGTATCAACCATCGCAAAAATTGGAATGTTTAATTTCTGTGCTTCTTTAATAGCGATATGTTCGCGCTTGATATCTACTACAAATAAAGCCCCAGGTAAACGCGTCATATCAGCAATAGAACCTAAGTTCTTTTCTAATTTTTCGCGAAGGCGATTCATCTGTAATTTTTCTTTCTTAGAAAGCGTATCAAAACGACCATCTTGCTTCATGCGATCGATGGTTTGCATTTTTTTAACTGCTTTTCTAATCGTAACAAAGTTAGTGAGCATCCCACCAGGCCATCTTTCTGTGATGTAAGGCATGTTTGCTTTTGCTGCTTTTTCAGCAACGATTTCCTTTGCTTGTTTTTTGGTAGCTACGAAGAGTATTTTTCTACCTGAGGCTGCAATTTTATGAAGCGCTTCAGAAGCTTCATCGATTTTTGCAGCAGTTTTGTATAAATTAATGATGTGTATTCCATTACGCTCCATATAAATATATGGTGCCATATTAGGATCCCATCTTCTTGTGAGGTGTCCGAAGTGTACACCTGCATCAAGCAATTCTTTTACGTCTATGTTGTTTGCCATTTTTGTAATAGTTTACGTTCCGTTGGACTTTAAATTAGCAACCCTATTTAATAAGGTTTAGATGCTAAACTAACTCTCAATATATTATTGAGACAACGACAACATGATATTATTAATAATTAATTCTGAACATTCCCCCATATTGTTTTATGGCGGTACTCAAATAGATTGAGCATCTTAACGTTTAGAGAACTGGAATTTCTTACGCGCTTTTTTCTGACCGAATTTTTTACGCTCTACCATTCTTGGATCTCTAGTTAATAAACCTTCTGGTTTAAGGGTCAAACGATTCTCAGCATCTACCTCACACATTGCTCTGGAAAGAGCAAGACGGATAGCTTCTGCCTGTCCGGTAATGCCGCCACCATAAACATTGACTTTAATATCAAAGTTTTTTTCATTTTCCGTTAACATTAACGGTTGATTTACTTTGTACTGTAAAGTTGCAGTGGGGAAGTATGCAGCGATATCCTTTTTGTTTACTGTGATGTTTCCTTTTCCTTCAGAAACATAAACACGGGCTACAGCAGTCTTACGACGACCGATCTTGTGAATAACTTCCATTTACTTAATTTCATTTAGGTTAATGACTTTGGGCTGTTGAGCTTCTTGTCCATGTTCCGATCCTTTGTACACTTTTAGATTACGATAGATAGCACTTCCTAATTTGTTTTTAGGGAGCATACCTTTTACCGCATTTTCTACTACGCGTGCAGGATCTTTGTCATACAATTCTTGAGCTGAAAGACTACGTTGACCACCAGGATAACCTGTATGGCGGATGTAAGATTTATCCGTCCATTTTTTTCCGGTTAAGTTGACCTTTTCTGCATTGATAACAATTACGTTATCGCCGCAATCAACGTGTGGTGTAAAGTTAGGCTTGTACTTGCCACGGAGCAATTTTGCTACGATAGAAGACACTCGTCCTAACGATTGTCCATCAGCATCTACAAGGACCCATTCCTTAGTAACGGTAGCCTTGTTTGCAGATACTGTTTTGTAACTTAATGTGTCCACACTAATTTATTTTAATTAAACATTCCAATTTTCCTGTATAAAACAGGCGTGCAAAGGTACGCAAACTTTTTGCTATAACAATGTGGGAGTGTGCTTTTTTGTAACATGTTTTTGAGGACTTAAAATTACGTTAAAATCTGAGAGATCTGTCACATTGAAAGTAAGTCATAGTCTATTCTAAGAAACCTAACCAATTTTCATGCAATCAATCAATCAATCACGAACAGTTATTTTTCTTTTTTTTATTGTTTTTTGTGCTTTCGCGAAAGCACAAACAGATACTATAACTAC
>CAZPTJ010000327.1:0-3288 GCA_964589085.1 uncultured Flavobacteriaceae bacterium
CTTTCTGGATTTTCTACCTTGGTGCGAGCCTCCGTTATTTGAGCGATTTCTCCGGACTGAATAAATTGATCGAAATCGACATCCATACCTTCTTTATGAAGGGTCATCAGGTGATTGTAAATAGAGCCTGTAGTGAGTTGTCGGACTTCTGCGATCTCTTCAAGACTTAATCCTTCCGCTATAAGCTTGCGCGTTTCTTCCACCGTTTTTCCTTTGGATTTTGGTTTTGCTGGCGCTTTATGAGCCGCGATGAGGTTGAGAAAATCTGTAGCATATTTTTCCAGTTTGGCTTGACCCACACCAGAGATTTGAAGAAACTCCGTCTCGGTTTCTGGTTCTTGGTCTTCCATATCCTTTAAGCTGGCATCACTAAAAATGATATAAGCAGGAACGTTTTCATCCCTTGCCAGTTCATTGCGCAATTCACGTAGTTTTTCAAAGAGCGTTCCTTTCGGTTTTTTAGGTTTCCGTGTCGGAGCAATGTCCATAGTGGGTTGAATCAAATTGGCCAGTTGTACAGATTTTGCCTGAAACAATACCTCTTTAGCCAGAGGGGTGATAAGGAGTCTTCCGTCCCGATAGCCATCGGGATCGCGAAATAATATCTTAAGAAATCCCTGATTGATCATTTGAATGATATATTGCTGTAAATCCCGCCAGGCAACATTTTTTGCCGCACCATAGGTTTTGATATGTTGATATCCCTTGTCATAAATCACTGCATTTTGAGATCCACGTAAGACATCAATAAGCGTCCCCAGTGCTTCCTGTTCTTTCAAACGTACTACGGCCGAAAGTACTTTTTGGGTAAGCTCGGTGCCATCAAAATAGGCTGGCGGACTTTTACAGATATCACAGTTACCACAATCTTCAATAAGCAATTCGCCGAAATAGTTGAGCAATACTTTCCTACGACAACTCAAGGCTTCGGCAAACTGTTGCATACGATCAAGTTTAGCGATCTGATAGGCTTCATTGGTACTACCATCAATAAATTTGCGTAGTTGGATGGTATCTGCATAGCTATAAAAAAGGAGCGCATGGGCTGGCAATCCATCGCGGCCACCACGACCGATTTCCTGATAATAGCCTTCAATATTTTTGGGCATATTGTAATGGATGACCCAACGTACATTACTTTTATCTATTCCCATCCCAAAGGCGATGGTTGCCACAATAATGGGTGTTGTGTCATTGACAAAAGCTTCTTGTACCTGCGCTCGTTCTTCAGCATTCATGCCTGCATGATAGGCTTTTGCATGATGATCGGAAGCGCGTAGTTTTTCAGCGAGTTTCTCTGTGCTTTTGCGGCTTAGACAATAGATAATACCGCTTTCAAAAGGATGCGTATCCAGAAACTTTAAAATCTGCTGAAAACGATTTTGTCCAGGACGAATATCCAGAAACAAATTGGGTCGGTCAAAGGAAGCGATAAACCGTTTGGCGCTGGGAATATTTAATTGTTCAGCAATGTCATCTTGAGTGGCGGTATCTGCAGTTGCAGTGAGTGCTATTAATGGTGTATCGGGGTACTGCGTTTTAAGATATCCAAGTTGTGTATAAGCGGGTCGGAAGTCGTGTCCCCAGGAGGAGATACAATGAGCTTCGTCTACCGCGATTAAGCTTATGGTTACTTCCTGCAATGCAGAGCTTAATAAAGACAAACTTTCTGGAGCAACATAGATCAAATCCAATGCGTCTTCCTGTAGGTTCTTAAGTACCTGTTGTATGGCTTCTGGAGTTTGTGTACTGTTGTAGTAGGCGGCTTTAATGCCATTGGCGCGCAAAGCATCCACTTGATCTTTCATCAAGGCAATTAATGGAGAGATCACAATCGCCGTTCCTGATAAAGCTAAGGCAGGCAATTGAAAACAGAGCGACTTTCCACCACCCGTAGGCATGATGACTAGTGCATCGTCTCCTTGAATAATGCTTTCAATGATTTCGAGTTGATTTTCGCGAAAGCGGTCATAACCAAAATGTGTTTTTAAAAGTGCTGAAAGTTTATGCTCCATAATTATGAAGCTAATATAGAATCTTTAGAGATAAAAAAATGTATGATGAGTTATAGAAAAAAACTACTTTAGACCAGTCACTTTTTTAATTACTTCCTGAACATGCGTTACGACCTTATCCCAAATACCCTTTTCGTCAAAAACAGAAACAATTTTACTGCAATGATGCAGGCGAATACAATTGCTATTCTGGTCTCCAATGATGTAAAACACAATAATGCAGATGATGTCATGGGCTTTACGCAAAACAATGATTTGTTTTATCTCTGTGGGATCGATCAGGAAGAAACGATTCTGGTCTTATATCCCGATGCATATAAAAAAGAACATCGGGAGATCCTTTTTATAAAGAAAACCAACGAGCATATTAAAATCTGGGATGGTGAAAAATTGACACAGGAACAGGCAAATGGGATTTCAGGAGTTAAAAATGTAGTATGGCTGGAAGATTTTGAAAAAGTGTTACAACTTATGGCTTTTGAAGCAGATGGATTATATCTAGGCCATAATGAACATATCAAACGGGTGACTAAAGATCAACAAACCCGTCAGGATAGAATGATTGCCTGGTGTAAGGAGAAATACCCGCTACATGAGTATCATCGTGCTGCAAAAATCACCAGAGCATTGCGGCCTATAAAATCTGTTGAAGAGGTTGCGTTGATGCAGAAAGCCGCAGACATCAGTGTCGGTTCTTTTGAACGGGTATTGAAGGCATGTAAGCCTGGTATCAAGGAATACGAACTGGAAGCAGAGCTTACTTATAACCTGGTACGATCTGGGGGGTCACATCATGCATTTATGCCCATCGTAGCTTCCGGAAAAAATGCTTGTGCGTTACATTATAATACTAATGATGATGTATGTCAGGATGGGGAGATGGTTTTACTTGATTTTGGGGTGTGTTATGCCAATTATAACAGTGATACGACCCGTTGTTTTCCAGTGAATGGAACCTTTTCCAAAAGACAGGCGGCGATATATTCATCGGTTTTGTATTGTCTGAAAGAAGGAAGTAAATTATTAAAACCTGGAGTCATTCATGCGGAGTATGAACAACAAATGGGGCAACTCGTGGAAGCTCAGCTTATAAAGTTGGAGTTATTGGATGCTGCAGCGGTGGCTGCTCAAGATCCCGAAAAGCCTCTGTATAAAAAATACTTTATGCACGGAACCGCACATCATATAGGATTGGATGTTCATGATGTGGGCTTGTATTCCAGAACGCTGGAAGCAGGCATGGTGTTTACTTGTGAACCGGGGATTTATATTC
>CAZPTJ010000328.1:0-3252 GCA_964589085.1 uncultured Flavobacteriaceae bacterium
TCTGGCAATACTTTCCTACAGACACGGTGCATTCTCGTAATCAGACAGAGATTTACATGCTCTATGATGATCGCAAACTATATATAGGCATAAAGATTTATGCAATTGGTAATGAATATATCGTTCCTTCTTTACGTCGGGATTTTAGAGCCGGTGGAAGTGATAATATTACCTTATTATTTGACACGTTTAATGATGGAACCAATGCCTTTTTATTTGGATCTAATCCCGCTGGTGTTCGGCGAGAAGCACTAGTTTCTGGAGGAGGTACAGCATTAAGAGGGTTTACTACAAGCTGGGACACCAAATGGATAGGTAAAACTAAAGTTTATGATGATTACTATATCACCGAATGGGCAATTCCCTTGAGTGCTTTTAAATTTCGCGAAGGCGAAACAAAATGGCGTTTTAATGCTTATCAGTTTGATACGCAGGACAACGAGCGAAATACTTGGGTTAATATTCCTCAAAACCAGTTTATTTTTAATCTGGCGTATATGGGGGATATGATTTTTGAAAAACCCTTGGGCAATTCAAAAAGTCCTATCTCTATTATACCATATACCACAGGTTTTGTAGGACAAGATTTTGAGATTGATAATGATGATCTTGAATTTCAAATAGGTGGAGATGCAAAATTTACAATAGGAAATAGTCTTAATCTGGATCTTACTGTAAATCCAGATTTTTCTACGGTAGAAGTCGATCGGCAAGTTACCAATCTAACACGTTTTGAAATCAACCTTCCAGAGCAACGTCAGTTTTTTATTGAAAACAGTGATTTGTTTGCAGATTTTGGTAATGCGCGTGATGCCAATCCCTTTTTCTCCAGACGTATAGGAATCGCTCAAGATACCAGTGGTGTAAGTATTCAAAACGATATTATTGCGGGTGCACGCTTGAGTGGTAAACTGAACAACAACTTTAGAGTAGGTCTCTTAAGTGTTCAAACGGCAGATGATGAACGCAATGAGATCAATGGAAATAATAATACGGTGCTTGCACTGCAGCACAAAGTCTTTAGTAGATCCAACATCAGCCTTTTATTTGTAAATAAACAGAATACCAGCAATCTTGATTTTGCTGCTCCCGAAAATGAATATAATCGTGTTGTTGGAATAGACTATAATCTAGCGAGTCGAGACAATACTTGGAGTGGTAAGTTTTATGCACACAAATCATTTGCTCCTTCTACAGAAAATAAAGACTACTCATCTGGGGCACTTTTACAGTATAATAGTAATACCTGGCGTTTTCGCGCAAGCGGTATTTTTATAGGTGATAACTTCAGATCAGATTTAGGATTTATCCGTCGTACGGATATTTTACGTGTAGACCCTCAGGCTGAACGTCTTATTTTTCCTAAAAAAGGATTTATTAATCGACATACGATAAGCTTCTCCCCTGTTTTCATATGGCGACCCGAACTGGATTTTCAAAATTCTGACTATAACATTATGGCCGGTTGGAATGCTGAATTGAAAAATACAGCTAGTCTCAGAGCAACTCTTAATAATCGGTTCACCTTTCTTTTTGGAGAATTTGACCCTACACGTTCAGGAGGTATGCCCTTACCAGCCGATACGGAATACCGTTATTCCAGTTTGCAATTACAATATCGATCAGATCAACGTAAAATGATTTCCTATTCTATACAGCCGACTATAGGGCAATTTTTTAATGGAGATATTTATGCTCTTCAAGGCAATTTTAATCTTAGGCTACAACCCTACTTTAATTTTGCTCTGCAAGCACGTTATGATCGTATTGATCTTCCGGAGCCTTTCCCTCAAGCAGATATTTGGCTATTAGGCCCTCGTATTGATGTGACTTTTAATAAATCCTTATTCTGGGCCACTTTTGTACAATGGAGTTCTCAAACAGATAATTTTAGTGTTAACTCCAGATTGCAATGGCGATTTGCGCCGCTTTCCGATCTCTTTATAGTATATAATGACAACTACTTTACAGACGATGTGTTTGCTCCTCGTTTTAGGTCAATCAATTTAAAACTCACCTACTGGTTATATCTATAATTTTGGTATTTTGTGCTTTCGCGAAATAAAATAATCATACCTATGGAAACGAAACCTTTTTTTGAAAATGATGCTATTGTTTTTGGGTTAATAATGCTTGTACTAGCTATTGTATTTTTTACGTCAAGTCAAAAGAAAGGCTTCTGGGCTATTTTTTACAAATATGTTCCTGCCCTGTTAATGTGTTATTTTATTCCCGCAATTCTGAACACATTGAATATTATTGATGCAGATTCTTCTCAAGTGTATTTTATTGCAAGTCGTTACCTATTGCCCGCTTCTCTAGTTCTTATGACGTTGAGTATTGATTTAAAAGCAATCTCTAACTTGGGTTCTAAGGCTATTATTATGTTTGTTACAGGCACTATAGGGATCGTAATAGGTGGACCTCTAGCAATTCTATTAATCTCTTTTGTATCTCCGGAAACTGTAGGAGGCGTTGGACCAGATGCTGTATGGAGAGGACTCGCCACACTGGCAGGAAGCTGGATAGGTGGCGGTGCAAATCAGGCAGCGATGCTTGAAATTTTCCAATACAATCCTGAAAAATATAGTGGTATGGTTATCATAGATATTGTAGTAGCAAATCTATGGATGGCTGTACTCCTGTTAGGCATTGGTAAATCCAAAAAGATCGATCGATGGCTGGGTGCTGATACTACTGCTATTGAAGAACTCAAAGAAAAAGTAACAACTTTTACTGAAAAAATAAAGCGTAATCCTACACTCACAGATTTAATGATTATGCTTGGTCTAGCATTTGGAGCCGTTGGATTGGCACATTGGGGATCTGGTGCTATTGCCGAACAATTAAAGAGTATTCCAGCCTTTACAGATAAAACTTCGGCCCTTTCCTCATTTACTTCAACATTCTTTTGGATGATTACTATAGCTACAGCCTGTGGTATTGCATTATCATTTACGAAGGCTAAGAATTATGAAGGTGCCGGTGCCAGTAAACTAGGGAGTGTTTTTATTTATATTCTCGTAGCGAGTATTGGTATGAAAATGAATCTACTTGACATTTTTGAAAAACCCGGTCTTATTGTTATTGGCTTAGTTTGGATGGGTATTCATGCAGGATTACTTATTCTTGTAGCCAAATTAATTAAAGCACCTTATTTCTTTCTTGCGGTAGGAAGTCAGGCAAATGTAGGTGGCGCTGCTTCTGCTCCTGTGGTAGCTGCAGAATTTCATCCATCACTGGCTTCTGTAG
>CAZPTJ010000329.1:0-3241 GCA_964589085.1 uncultured Flavobacteriaceae bacterium
GCCATTTTATGATCAACCATCATTAAAGGATAGGTTAATTCTTGTAGTTCGGGAACCCAACGGTTGATATAGATTTTTTGTTTATCAAATTTTTCAACTTGAGTTATAGGGTTAAAAATCCTAAAATATGGTGCTGCATCGACACCACTACCTGCAGCCCATTGCCAATTACCTACATTAGCCGAGAGCTCATAATCCAATAGCTTCTCTGCAAAATAAGCTTCTCCCCAGCGCCAATCAATCAGTAGATGCTTGCATAAAAAACTCGCAACGAGCATCCGTACACGATTATGCATATAACCCGTCGCATTTAATTCCCGCATTCCTGCATCTACTAATGCATAACCAGTTTGTCCGGCACACCATTTTTTAAACTCGTTTACATCATTACGCCAATCGATACGATCGTATTTGGGTTTAAAGGCTTTATTTACCGTATGCGGGAAATGCCAGAGAATTTGCATAAAAAATTCCCGCCAGATTAACTGACTTAAAAAGGTGCCATTATCAGATTTCAGAGCTTGTTGTACCAGTTTGCGAATACTTATTGTTCCAAAACGGAGATGAGGGCCTAACTTTGAAGTCCCTTGAGCGATTCCTGGAAAATTACGAGTCGTTTCATAATGGACAATTAAGGTAGTGTTGACTACAGAATCTGGTACTTGTATATTGGTTGGAAGAAATCCAAGCTGCTTTAGGGAAATCTCAGAAATCTGGATTTCTTTTTTAGCGATAAGACACTGTTTTACAGCTGCAATAGTATAGGTGTTAAGATCTTGGTCAACTTGAAGAAGATGTAACCACTTTCGCTTATAAGGGGTATAGACGACATAGGGTTTGCCATCATCCTTTACAACTTCATTGGTTTCAAAAATGACTTGATCTTTATAAGTCTTGAAAGGAATGTGCTGCTTGCTTAATAGTAATTCCACCTGTTGATCTCGCCTTAAGGCATAGGGTTCATAATCACTATTAGTGTATACCCCTGATAGGGTATACGTTGTTATAAGAGATTCAAAAACAGCTTCAGGTGTCCCCTGATAGACACATAATGTGCTTCCCAGTTGTTCTAATTGTTTTTTTATAAGCTGTATACGATTATAAATAAAATGCACACGCGCATCACGTTTGGAAAGCGTTTCCAGAATATTGGAATCAAAAATAAAAATAGGAAGTACCGGAATACCCTGCTGTAACGCCTGGTACAATCCTACATTGTCCTCAAGACGGAGATCGCGTCTAAACCAGAAGATATGTAGTTTCTTTTTCAAGTATTTTATAATCAGCTTAAATTTAATGTGCTCGTACCACCGTCTACACCTAATATCTGACCGGTAATCCAACTGCTTTTATCACTTAAAAGAAAAGCGGCAACATTTGCAATATCTTCAGGATTACCTATACGTTTCAAGGGATGGCGAGCATCCATACGTTCTTTCTTTTTATCATCACTTAGCAGACGCTTTACCAATGGAGTATCGGTAAGAGAAGGGGCAATTACATTGACACGTAGTTTAGGCGCATATTCTGCGGCCAGCGCTTTTGCAAAACCTTCTATAGCACCTTTAGAAGCCGCTACACTCGTATGATATGGCATACCTACTTTTACAGCAACAGTACTGAAAAACACAATACTAGATTGTTCTGCTTTTAATAGTTTCTCCAATATGGTATGCACAGTTTTTACCATGCCCAGAAAATTTAATTCCAAATCCTGTCGAAAAATATCCGTTTTAAGCGCTTTAAAGGGTTTAAGATTAACACTGCCTGGACAGTATACAAACCCATCCAGAGCATCGGGAAGTGTTTCAAGATCTAATTCATCCTTCTCTGCATCATAAGCAATATGATTGACATCAAGATTTCCTAGATTTTCATTTGTGCGCGAGGCCACATACACATTATGTTGCTCATGAAGTAATATGGCAAGTTCAAAACCGATTCCGTGACTGCCTCCGATTAATAAAATATTCTTTCTCATCATTTAATGATATGCTGAAATAAGATGATACTACTGTTCCTTATAAGGACCAAAAAGTTCAATAAGTTTTTTTCTTCGGTATTCAAAAATACTATCTAGTTTTGGTTTAACCAGAAATGGGTGTGCCCATTGCCCTAGAATGCCCATAGGGACTTTATAGTCGATAATATCTTCCATTTCGACACCTCCTGGAATCGCTTTGATAAAATGTTTATGATGCCATAGAGCATAGGGGCCAAAGCGTTGTTCATCGACAAAGTATTTTTTGTCAACCACATGAGTAATTTCTGTTACCCATTTGGTTTTAATTCCTGCAACTGGAGTAACCAGATATTGTATGATTTGTCCTGGGTACATCGGGCGGTCAGCTCCAGAAAGGATATGGAAACCCATATAGTCTGGAGTAATGGTCTTTAAATTATCTGGACTGGATAAAAATTCCCAAGCTTTGTCAACAGATATAGGAAGCTTTTGTTTTGCGTTTAGCGTGTAGATTTTCACAATACTAAATTTAATACTAAAATACAGTAATTTTGTTTAATATAATTCTATTTTTATTAAACAAAATAAATGATGGAAATGACACTGATTTATGGATCGTGTTAGCCTATACATTATAATAAATCTATATCGGTGATTGTGTTAATTAACAATCAGGATCATCACAGCACTGATCATCTTTGACCAGTTTACAACTTACTACAGCTAGTAAAGCGCCAATAAAAGGAGCGGTAAGATACAGCCATAAATGCTGTAGATTTCCGGACAAGAGCGCAGGCCCTAAAGATCGAGCAGGGTTCATAGAGGCCTTAGTCATAGGGCCGGCAAACATGGCTTCCAAAAGAACAACACCACCAATGGCAATACCCGCGATCACTCCAATCTCCTTAGCACCCGTAGAAACATTAATGATAACTACCATTAGGAAGAAGGTGAGTAAAATCTCTAAAACAAAAGCTTTATAGGGTTCGAAAGAGGGAAGGGTAGCTCCGAGAAACTCACTTTCCGGAAATAGAAAAAGCAAGAGACTACTGGCCAGAATAGCTCCAAGACATTGCGCGAGTATATATTTAGGGACTTCGATCCAGCTAAATTTTTTGGCGTAAGCAAAAGCTACAGTAACTGCTGGATTAAAATGAGCACCAGAAATATCGCCAAAAGCATAAATCATGGCCATAACAATAAGTCCCCAGGTGATTGCAACTCCGGGATGTGTAATATCACCTCCGGTAACTTCATTAATAGTCATAGCTCCGGTCC
>CAZPTJ010000330.1:0-3240 GCA_964589085.1 uncultured Flavobacteriaceae bacterium
TCATATTTTATGGTACTTTCAAGGTTCATTACAAAGTTCTAATGCATAATCTGGGTTGAACAAACTAAACAAAGAATTAGTATGCCAGTTGGAAAGTGCAATAATCAAAAATATCCTATTAAAAGTCCTCCGATGGCAATGACAAAGCGTATGGGAAGAATGAATTTGAACTTGATATTGTTTTAGGACTTTTTAAGATACAAAAAATGAGAAAATTATAGATTAAAATAGTTTTTAAAGTTTAAAAAAAACAGCGGGACTTAACATTGTTTAACACTCTATATCAATTATGATTATATTAGTTTAACGATTTTTGTAACAGAAAACTATGAATAGCGTCCTATAGCGCTGAAAATTTTAATAAAGAAAACTATGAAAAAAATTATGATGGGTTTGTGTGTTCTTGGCTTTTGGAGTACACAGGCGCAACAAGTCAGTTTTGAAGAATATAAGCTGGACAATGGAATGCACGTCATCCTGCATCAGGATAACGGTGCTCCAGTTGTTACAACTTCGGTAATGTATCATGTAGGTGCAAAAGATGAAGAACCTACTAAAACAGGATTTGCACATTTCTTCGAGCATCTCTTGTTTGAAGGTACCGAAAATATTGAACGAGGAGATTGGTTCAAAATAGTTTCTTCTAATGGAGGACAGAATAATGCTAATACCACTCAGGATCGTACCTATTACTATGAAGTTTTTCCATCAAACAATTTGGAATTAGGTCTTTGGATGGAATCTGAACGATTATTACACCCTATTATTAATCAAATAGGTGTAGATACACAGAAAGAAGTTGTTCAAGAAGAAAAGCGCTTGCGTGTAGATAATTCACCATATGGTCACTTTATCGAGCAAGTTTTTGTGAATCTTTTTGAAAAGCATCCATACCGCTGGCAGACTATAGGTTCTTTAGAACATTTAGCCAGTGCTACCTTAGATGATTTTAAACGATTTAATGAGAAGTATTATGTGCCTAATAATGCTGTATTGGTTGTAGCAGGTGATATTGATATTCCAAGTACTAAGAAAATGATTCAAGAGTACTTTGGTCCTATTCCAAGAGGAGGAGAAATTGAAAGAGTCAACGTTAAGGAAGCTCCAATAACATCTGAAAGACGTGCAAAATATAATGATCCTAATATACAGATACCTGCAGTTTTCTTAGGATATAGAACTCCAGGGCAAACGGAGCGCGATGCTTATGTGCTGGAAATGATTTCTTCTGTATTAAGTGATGGAAATAGTTCTAGATTGTATAAAAAATTGGTTGATGATCAAAAACAAGCCTTACAAGTATTTGCTTTTAATTTTGGTCTGGAAGATTATGGGACATACCTCGTAGGTGGACTTCCATTAGGAGAAAATACGTTAGATGATCTGGTAACAGAAATTGATGAAGAAATCGAACGTCTTCAAAACGAATTAATTTCAGAAAAAGACTATCAAAAACTACAAAACAAATTTGAAAATCGTTTTGTAAACTCTAATAGTAGTATTCAAGGAATAGCAAATTCGCTGGCAAGAAACTATATGTTATATAATGGAAATACAAACCTGATTAATACTGAAATAGATATTTATCGTTCTATTACCCGTGAAGAGATTCAAAGTGTAGCAAAAAAATATCTAAATAAAAATCAACGTCTGATTCTGGAATATCTTCCAACAGAAAGTACCGACAATTAAAAAAATGAAAATGAAAAAGTATATAATATTTCTATGTATCATAGGTCTGTCGTCCTTGAGTTTTGCGCAGATTGATAGAACACAACAACCCAAACCAGGACCTTCGCCGGAGATTAACTTGCAAGATCCCGATATGTTTGAACTAAAGAATGGTTTAAAGGTATTGGTGGTTGAAAACAAAAAACTTCCTAGAGTATCTATTCAATTAGCAATGGATAACCCATTAATTGTAGAAGGAGAAAAAAGTGGTGTTGCTACGCTTACTTCCAGTCTTTTGGGTAAAGGATCAAGATCTATACCTAAAGACGACTTTTTTGAAGAAGTAGATTACCTCGGAGCAAATATTAATTTTGGATCTCAGAGTGCTTTTGCAGCAGGGCTTTCAAAATATTTCCCAAGAATTTTAGAATTGATGGCCGATGCAGGAATCAATCCTAATTTTACACAAGAAGAGTTTACTAAAGAACAGGATATTCTTATTGAAGGAATAAAAAATAATGAGAAGAATGTGGCGGCAGTAGCAGGACGTGTTCAGAATGTCTTAGCGTATGGTGCAGATCACCCTTATGGAGAATTTACTACAGAAGAAACGATAAAAAACGTAACGTTGAATGATGTAAAAACATTTTATAATAACTATTTCAGACCTAATAATGCGTATCTGATCGTTGTAGGTGATGTATCTACAAAAGAGGTGAAAAAGTTGGTAAAGAAAAATTTTGGATCTTGGGAAAGAGGTAATATTCCGCAGAGCAATTTTGCAAAGCCACAAAACCCTAATGGAACTGAAATTGACTTTGTCAATATGGATAACGCTGTACAATCGGAGATTGCAGTGCAGAATACAGTAGAACTAAAGCAGGCTGATGCAGATTACTTTCCAGCCTTAATCGCCAATAAAATCCTTGGAGGTGGAGGAGAAGCACGTTTGTTTTTGAATTTACGTGAAGACAAAGGGTATACCTACGGATCGTACTCTGGTATAGGAAATGATAATAAAACAGTATCACGTTTTAGAGCAACAGCTAGTGTTAGAAATGCAGTGACCGATAGTTCTGTGGTTGAGCTTTTAAAAGAAATTGATAAGATTGGAAATACGCCGGTAAGTGATGAAGAACTTAAAAATGCGAAAGCAAAATACACTGGAGATTTTGTATTGGCATTAGAGAGTCCACAAACAATTGCACGCTATGCACTAAATATTGAAACAGAAGGATTACCGAAGGATTATTATAAGAACTACCTATCCAGAATTGATGCTGTAACAAAAGATGATGTTCAAGGCGTAGCAAAAAAACTATTTAAAGGAGACAATGCTCAGGTAGTAGTCACTGGTAAGGGAAGTGAAGTTTTGGAAAACTTACAGAAAGTAACTTTTAATGGTAAAAAGATACCCGTAAAATATTATGACAAATTTGGAGCTGCCACAGCAAAACCTGTATTTGACAAGCCTATCCCTGCTGATGTCAATGCTGCATCAGTGTTGAATGCCTATATTAAAGCCATTGGAGGTAAAGACCGCCTTGCTACGGTACAATCAGTATTGAT
>CAZPTJ010000331.1:0-3228 GCA_964589085.1 uncultured Flavobacteriaceae bacterium
TTAAAGGTGGTTAATACTTGATATCCATGGGCGAAGATGACTACGTTTCTCAGTTTTTCTCCACTTTCAGAAGTGGTATAGTTTTCCCAGGCACCGACTACGCTTTGTGCTTGTGTTCCAAGGTATGCCAGCGTGCATAGGAACAAAACAATTCCTTTTTTCATGATGATTGGTATTTTGAATTATACAAAATACATCATTTTCTGCTAATTATGCATCCTGTCAAATGCGCTCCACAAAATCTAAAAAGACTTTTTTATGAAGTTCGAGATCCATATTTGCGGACAATGCGACCCGAGCGATATAGTCTTTATCACCTTCTTTTGTGGTTCCCTGTGTAGAGGTTGCGGGTATCGTCCAGTAGCATCCTTTTAACTGCCCATAACTTACACAATACTTACTTTCATCAGGGATTTGGGTAATCATCAGATGAATTAGCTTATGATTTAACGCTCGCTTATATGCTTCTTTTTCTTCTGCAGTAGTTCCTTTAGTAGGAAGATCTAATGAAAAGACAGATGGTGTAAATCCTTCCTGTGCTAGCTCCTCTGAAACAAAATTGATTTTTGCTTCTGGCAAAGACTTCTGGATATGCTTTACAAATTCACGAGTATTGATATATGCATCCTGAATTCTCTGATTCATGGAAGGCAATTGCTCTGCTAAGATTTCATATTGAAGCGCGGTAGCTTCATTATCGCAAAGGTTAAGATGCAATGCTATGTTTTCCATCAAGCCTTCGGCTTTTGTATTCCCTACACAGTAGCCAGCCGTACATCGTCCACCACTTGGAAATTTTGATCCACTGGCATAGGAAATAGCTCTCATCGTAGAAAGCATTTTGCCTTCGCCTAAAAAGTGGACGTTAGGACAAAAGGTTTGGTCTAATATAAATACGGGATCAACAGCAGTTTCACCTGTCGCCGTTTTACGGACTCTACTTAAAACTTCTTTTAATTTGATAAGGTCAGGAACTTCAACTCTAGGATTTGTTGGAATTTCAGCAATGATATATGGGATAGCGTTCTGGGCAGCAATAGTGTCCAGAACGGTATCGATACCCTGTACCATATCGTTACCTCCATCAACTGGTAAATCCACGACTTCAACATTGGGAATACAGGCAGCAACACGTCTTGCCTGATCGTTTGTTCCACCATAGCAATTTGGAGGAACTACAAATTTGATATCCTTTCCTGGATAAGTTTCAAGTGCATCGTGAACAAGCCCCATCATAATGGCATACTGGATAGATAATCCACTGGAACCTACCAGTGCCGTTGTAGATGTACCGGTAATGTTTGCTATAGATGTTAAGACTTCTGTTTTGTTTTTCGCGAAAGCATCTTTTGTGGTATCCAAAATGCGATCCCCGGTGAGTTGTTGAAGAGTAATATGACAATTGGCAGGAGTCATAGCAATAGTCTCCCTTCTTCGCACATGTTGAATTTCTGAAATATACCCTTCATTGTCTTCTCCATTGACTAATACCACACTTCCTAAATCCTCCTGAATATGGATATAAAAGTCGATACTGGATGTGAGGTCTATTTTACGAATGTCATCCTGTTGTGCTACAAAAATGGTGCTACCGTCAAAATTAGGAATGGCCGAAATGTTCTCTACTTTTTGCAATGTAAATCGATACCCGTAAATACGTTTCAATACATCAACATCAAAAAATGGAGGTAATTCCTCGGTATAAACGATTTGGGTATTCTTATGGGCTAATACGTTTTTTCTCAAAATCGCCAGAATGGGAGTTGTCTTTGACGAAAAACTGATAACCCCTTCAGGTTTTAACCCATGTATTTTAGCAAGTGCCCATTCCAGTACACAAGACAAAGGATGACCTAACCGAATATAATCGAAGGCCGTTGGTAATTCCTGAAGTGCAGCGGTTTCTGTAGTATTATTTTGATATAAGGCCTCAAAGTGTTCTAAAAACTGAACTTTAGCCAATTTTTCCTCATATATATCCAGTCGATGGGTGGTTAGTCGTAGCCAATCGGTAGGCATACGATCTAATATTTCTTTAATATAAGGTAGCATTTTAGTGTCTTCCATAATGTGCACTTTTGGGCGGTCGGCAATATGCATAAATTAGCTGTATTTTAAAAGTAGTATAAGACGTTTTATTGTTGTAAGCCTAACATCTCGATTATAGTGAATTTACGCTTAAGCGTTATGGTCTTTTTATGAGTTACCCGATTAGAGCTTCTACTTTTTTCCTAGCGCGATAAATAGCATTGCCGCTAACTCAGAAACAATCCATTCTTCCTTTATTTTATCAGCTTCAAAATTGCTAACCACCATTTCTGTCCAGGTCACTTTTTTATGGGATGCGGGAATTCCTTGCAATGGCTCTATATGTGTTCCGGTCAGAGTACGTTGCCAGGTTAGCGTTTGTTCTTCTTGAGAGAGTAATTGAATCTTGGACACCTTCATATTTTGAATTGCAGTCTGGACTTGCTTCATCCATCGTTTTAAAAAATCATGTCCTCTGTAGATTTTATTTCCAGCATGAGCTACATAGTCTTCCGAAAAGACTGTCGGGATAATATCCAAATTTCCTTTATGAATAAGCTCATCGCAGGCATATTTGATGAATTGTTCTTTGTTCATCTATTTGAGATTATTGTCTTGTTCTTTTTTCTTTGATAGGTTCTAGTTTTCATTTGAACTAATTTAACAAGAATGATTTGTAAGTCCAATGAAGATTAATTTTTAATATTCTTTTTCTTTTTTCAATGTTCCGTCTGCATTATACGTTTTCCAAAGTCCCTTTTTCTTTTTATTTATTCTCAAACCTTCCCTAAATAAATAACAAACATCAAGTTTGTATGAACATTTATATTCTTTATCATAGCGTTTAAAATCCCAAAGATTTTTACCATAAAAAAACTCACTTATACTATTGGCGCGGGTATCGATTTCAATTAGAATCGACTCATAAGTTTTATTTCCATCTCGGTCGTACCATTGAAGATTTAAGATATTTCCATAATCGTCTTTCAGGGTTTCTGATATAATCTGGCCATTTTTATAATAGTGAATTTGCTTTCCTGTATAATTTCTATACAGTACGGAATCATATTCATAAGTCGTTTGAGTAGTTATCCATTCAATATTTCCATTTTTATAATAAATAGTGTCAGTTGTAGAACCTATTTTTTTTAAATCTTTTACCAGTTGATTATACCGATCGGAGTGTTGTCCATAATTAAA
>CAZPTJ010000332.1:0-3226 GCA_964589085.1 uncultured Flavobacteriaceae bacterium
TAAATCTCTGTCTGATTACGAGAATGCACCGTGTCTGTAGGAAAGTATTGCCAGAAATCAGTAGCAGGTTGTGTTGTTTCCCATTCAGCTTCATCAAGAACACCATCAATTACAATATTTGCATCTATATATTTTACATTGACCTCTCGAATCTGACTGTATAATGAAAAAGTCAATGACGATAAGAACAGTGTAATAAGAATTTTGAAGGTCTTCTTATATAGAAAAGATATAATGTTCAATGCAATATACTTTATCCTTTTAACCAACTATTACGTAAACGCAACTCAGGCCCTTCTTTAAAATATTGTAGTTCAACTAAACTGGCTTTATCCACAAATGAAGGCGTTATTTGTCCAGATAGTGTCATTTCTTCTCCTCCTCTTTTAACTACAAAATTAATGTCATCACCTTCCTTCCAACTTTGAGAGTTAATAATAAGCTCTCTTACATTCTGAAGTGTATACGATTTATCATTTATACGTTCAATAATATCACCGCCTTCAATTCCCAGATCTGTCATAAATGTATTCAAAGGAATACCAGAACGAATGTATAATTTATTGGTACTTTGATTTACATCAATAAAGGGTTGGTTACCATCTAAAAAATAACCACTTGGCGCTTTTTGAGTTTCAAAAGTGAGCCCCACCTTTTTAAAGTATTCTTGATAAGGTATGGGAGTGTTCCCTATTACATGATTTTCAAAGAATACTCCAATATCTGGACTAGTTAAAGAAACGATCTCTTCAATAATAGTAGTGTCATTAAAAGGTTTTTCTATCCCATAACGATCCGAAAGTAATTTCATAAGTTCTAGAACTCCTTGTTCTCCATTACTAGATTGACGTAATAAAATGTCCAGGCACATTCCTATTAATGCTCCTTTTTGATATACATTGTCATAGGCATCTGCATACGGTTTTTCAAGAACATTCTTACTCATTTCCGTAAAAGACATGGTATCATCATAAGATTTTGATGCACTTATTTTTTCAACAATTGTTTCATAAAACTCTGCGGAGGTGGTTAACCCCTGATGTACTTGAAAGTGCTGTGCAAAATACTCTGTGATCCCTTCATACATCCATAAATGTTCACTCATCAAGGGTTCGTTATAACTGAAATTGTGAATCTCGTTAGAATGTACAGTTAATGGGGTTACGGTATGAAAAAACTCGTGTGACACTACATCGAGGAGTGCTTCATCAAGTGCTTGTCGAGGCATACCTTCTGGTAAAACTACTACGGTTGAGGTATGATGTTCCAATGCGCCGAAACCCTGTGCATCATCAGGAGCAAGAGATGATAAATATAAAAGAATACTATACTTTGCTGTGGCATTAATAGATCCTAAATATGATTTTTGAGCCTTGATCATCTCTTCGATATTTGGCTTAAGATCCAGTGCTTTAATAGCCCCTGATGGACTATAAACACTTAATTCGATTTCGATATCACCTACCTGAAAAACCTCTTTATTAGGTTCATTATACATAATGGGATTATCGATTATCTGGAAATATCGAGTTGCATAGAAGTGATCGACTTGTTCCAAGTTTGGAAATTCCTCTACAATAGTTGTATTTCCTATAATAGATAAAGAAGTACTTGCAGTCATTTGAGTAGGTCGATGAATGGCTAATTGGTAAGGGATCTCTTTCTTTCCATCAAAATAACCAAGGACACCATGCAAATTGAGCATAAACTGCTTATTAACATCGATATTTGTGCCTGAAGGAGAGAAGATATCGTGATCACTTTCGGTATCAAAAGTGTCATTTATTAAATAGCTTAACCTTGCTAATTCCTGAGCATTAGAAATTGACCAAGCATTATCTCCTTGTTTAGCGATTGTAAGATTTTCCCCTTTTGTATTGAATGCCTCAAGGTTTTCAATATATTTTCCAAAATCACTATCACTATAGGTTCCCGGTACAATTTCTGGCATATAAAATATAATATTTTCTGAAGTAATTGCTGGAGGAATAATGGTCACGGCAATTTTATCATCTACCACATTTACTAGGTCTATCGTGGCGTTTACCTGGAGTCGTTTATTGTGGAATGATTTTGAACCACAGGACAGCAATAGAAAACCTATTACTATCAGAAAAAAAGTATTCTTCATAAGAAATTAATAAGCTCTAAAAATAGGAAAAAGATAACTGGTAATCGTACGACTGTAATGTACTTTTAATTATCCATTAATGAAGGAGACAATCTCATCAATAAGTTCTGACATAATGGGGCGTAAGGGTTCATTATAGGACTTGGAGTTCTCCAAATCATTCCCATCAATGCGACGTAGCACATGATTCATTTTATCAATAAATACAGCTTTTGCATCCGGTTTGGCGTCCTGCAATTGTTTAAATTCTTTTTCTGAAGATTGAATATCTTTACTGCCACCGATGATGAGTACGGGAATTTGAAGTTTTTTTATTTCAACTGTAGGATCATAATTCATCCAACTGGCCATAAAAGACTGTACAGAAGGTCTTAAAATGGATTCTAACGCGGGGTTATATGCTTTAACCTTGCCTTTTTCCTTTAAGGTAGTAAAGGCATCTTTGGTGCTTTTTTCAAGCCCTGGCATTTGTAGAGCAATTTGACTTAAAATCGTTTGGTCTATGGATTGACCTGCGCCAACAAGAGAGATAAATCCTTGAATTTGTGATTGTTGAGCTGCGACCATACCAACCAAAGATCCTTGGCTATGTCCAACGATATAAATATTACGATAGCTGCTTTTCTCTCTAAAAAATGCGACGGTATTAATAGCATCTTCTATGAATTCTTCGAAGCGCAATTTTTCTTCCTCTAAGGCATTTTCTTCTAATAGCGTAAGTACTTTTTTATCATATCTATATGTTGCAATGTTTTTACCACCTAAGGCTTCGGCTAGCTTTTTTAAAGCGTCGCTACGTGTTAATTGTTGATTGCCGTTACGATCTGTTGGTCCTGATCCTGGAATAATAATTGCCAAATTGTCGGTAGGTGTTTTGGGTTGTAACAGCGTGCCATTGATATGATCGTTAATTTTAATGTCTTTAGAAATATAGTTTTGCTGTCCTATGGTGAGCAAGGAGATAAGAAAGAAACAAAAAGCAAGATACGTTTTCATGGTTTTTAAAGCTAGTCTGTGTTTCGATAACGATGAAACCCTCATTTTCTTTTATAATATCGATGAACTACCAAAATAAAGCGTAGGATAGTTATTCAA
>CAZPTJ010000333.1:0-3226 GCA_964589085.1 uncultured Flavobacteriaceae bacterium
TAAATAGAGTTCAGAAAAAAAGTTGCAGGTTCAACTATATGTTGATAAGGTGACTACGCTTTCGCGAAAGCATAATAATTACTTAGTTAAATTTATCCGGTTGTCCGAGAATAAGTTTAATAGACTACTTCTTAGAGTCTTTCTTTTTTCTTGAAATGTATGATGTAGGTAGCATTAAACCCAAAATGCAGATTTGGATTTCTGAAATTAAAATTAAAACGGTTTTGTGTAATTATAGAATCGTCTGTTAAATACCGCGAATTGGTAAGCATAAATTGTAAAAACAAATCAGATAGTTCCCAATTAACACCAATAGAAAAAGCATTGAAAGATGGTCCAAAACCAGTTTCGGTTTCTATTTCATTTGCGAGAAGATAATACTCCGAAGCTACTGAAAGATGCCCTCCTATTTTATATCTAGCACCGAAACCAACGGCAAATTGATTTAGTGGTTCTCCAGGAGCGCCGACCGCTCCATGATGAACATAGGAAGGAGCAAGTTGTAAAGAGAAATTTCTAGTCACCTTACGAGCAATAAGAACTTGACTGGTGAAAGAAAATCGGTCTATAAATTCATCTCTAGGAATAAGTTTGAACTCCCTGCTTCGATACGTGGCATTTTGAAAAAGGGTAATACTAATAGGATTCTTTTCCTTTTTGGTTTGATGCAATATTCTGTATTTAGCGTATACATCAAAAAAACCATCAAAGGTGGAAGTTCCTGTACCTAATGTGAAATTGTCTGAAACACCATACTCTAATGCAAATCGAGTATTTGCCCTATCAGCTACAAAAGACTGGCTAGCATCTTCTGGTGTATTCCAAAACCTACTGTGTGCAGATATTTCTAGAGTTCTTGATTTTCTTGTTTCTACTGAATGACCAATTTGAATTCTAGTACCTTTAAAAGTGGCAGAGATTGGATAATCTTGTTCTGGGTTTTCCTGATTTAAGAGATCTAACAAGTTATTTTGTGCCTGGAGAAATGATCCAAAACCTAAAACAATACAGGTAAGAAATACTGTTTTAATTCTCATAGGATTCAAATTCAAGATTAAAGTTAACCGCAATGGTATCTGCAATATTAGGGGATAATAAGGAAGGAACCTTGATATCAAAATCTTTTACCGATAATTGTAAATCTCCTTTGACGGTATAAACCCCATTATTATTGACAATTGAGGTTTTAAATTCAATATCTTTTTTTACTCCATGTAATTCGAAAGACCCCTTAATGATTCTAACTTGTTCTGATTGATTAGGGTCAAAATTGATTATTTTACCTAAAAAAGTAGCATTAGGATAAAGGTCTGACTCAATGTAACTTTCATTAAAATGCTCTTTCATTAGAGATTTTTCAAAAATAAAAGTATTCATGAGCATCTTAACCGCTATGTCGTCAGTTGAGATATCTAGCTTTCCTTGGGCTTGATTATTTATTGCCTTTATGTTCTCTACTTTTGTGTAAGAAAAAAATTCTATCTGCCCAAGGCGGCAGTCAAGTACTTGACTTTTTCCTGTAAAACTGATAGCTACAATAAATAAGAAAATCTTAAATGTTTTATTCATCTTTATTGTTTTCAATCAGGACGCAATTTAATAAAATTGCATCCATTAAATAACCTTTATATATACCTTTAACTTGAACAGATGCTCCTTGAACTAAATTGGGCATATGATGATTTTGATCTGTTTGCATTTCACAAAGGACGAAAGTACTACTTAATCCTCCATCCAAAAGCAATGAATATGTATTATTTTTAAAACTAATCTTTTTAATAATACCTTCAATCTTTATGGTTTTTTCAATATAATTATTGAGTTCTTGATTTTGATTATTTTGGAGTTCAAATAATAATTCTTTCGAAGAAAAATTATAATCAGCACGTTTAGCCTGAGTAGGTAACTCTGGGATAAACTGTAGGAGTATGGCAATTAATAGTATTGCTATTCCTCCTAGAAGTATAATATGATATTTACTTTTTAAATATCTCATTAACCTTAATCTTTATACACTTTATAATAACGGATCAAAAGTACAAGTATTCAATTATATAAAGTATTACGACTTCTTATTAAATAGGTGAAGCTGAAAATCTACTGTTAAAAAGGAAATCATTAACTCATTTCCCTAGCAATATGACTTTATACTATTTAAAATAGTAAAAAATTACCAATCCCGTCCAAAATGTTTTTGATTCTTAGTTTTGTATTTGACTATCAACGTTTTATGTTTATATAGAAACTGTTTTCGAAAACAATCCTTTAATATTTCTCAAAATTGCCTTTAACTGCCCTAAACGTTAGAAACTTTCAATTTCCTAGATTTCATAGCCTTTTATTAGTGTTTATTACAAAAAACGTGATTTACAATCCAAATCAATCATTCTAAAAACAATCTATGCTGTCCTAAACGATTTCAAAATTATTTATTTAGGACGGGATTGAAAAATTACGATAAAGTATTTAGTTAAGAATGTAATGAACAAAAGAAAATACGACAGTTTAACTATAAATTTTATATATAGAAATAAAAAGTATTTATAGAGATTTTATATTGCATGCATATTGTTTTATACTTTTGGAATAACTAACTAATTTACCTGTCTATGAGTAAGTACAAATTATATCTGTTGACATTACTTGGATTATCTGTGGTATTTTTTATTACCGTTCGTATAGGTGCTCAATATATTATTAAGCCCAGTATGATCGAAGTTATAGAAAGTCAATTAAGTTCTAGTAAACGGGAAGCAAATGAATTTGCTACTATGATTCAAATGTCGATGGAAAATGGAAATGAGTGGCGAGATGTTGCTGATGGTATAAAGAGAGCCATTTCAAACACGCATTTGGAAAATGCATTTCTGTGTGTTTTCGATTGGTCAGGAAAGCTTGTGATGTATCCAGATGCCACAAAGGTAAATAGTTCGCCTGAAGTTGAGCAGGTTATTGCACCTGCGGTGGGAGATATTGTTACAGCGGAAGAGTTTTATGATTTTATAACAACAACAAACATTGATGAGGAGAATTCCAATGCTTCATCAAAGATTGTTTATATCGCGGCTTCAGATTTTCTCGTCGCCGCACATTTGAATGTCGAATATTTTTTAAAAAGTAAAGAACGACTGCAAAATAGATATTATACCATATTATTGATTGTGACATTTATTATGGTGTTATTTTCTTTGGGCATTATACGTTTGATTAGTAATTTTTATGAAGG
>CAZPTJ010000334.1:0-3199 GCA_964589085.1 uncultured Flavobacteriaceae bacterium
CCATTTTGCAGAAAGACAGGTTCCTGAGTGGTTAGATCCTGAAAGTTGAGTGCGAGTCCTATCTTATTATTAAAAAGAAAAGGTGCCCTAAGATTAGCTCCATAGGAATCAAAAATATCGCGTTGATAAAACCCTCCAAATGCAATATTCCTTCCTAAAGTATTAAACTCATACAAACCTGCTCTAAAAGCAAATTCATCTTCATTAGTAGTATAAACATTGAGTTGGGGATTCAGTGTAAAATTCTCTTCTATATAATAGAAAACATTGTATTCGTTTTCGTGGGAATGAAAAATCTGATAATAGGCATGTGCAACGGCAGGCAATCGTTTTAAACGTATCACATCCTGTTCTATGACGGTAGAGTCTAATACTGTTCCAGATTTAGTATCACTGATTAATCTAACAAAGGAAGTTTTGAGTCTCTTGTTGCCCTGAACCTTTAAGTCGGCAACACGTTGCTCCTGAGAAAAAGTAACAGAGGATGCCAGTAGGATTAAAAAGCAAATAACGTTTTTCAGCATTCGAAAAAAAATGTAGACTACAAATTTATGTTTATTTTAAGCGTAACCACCTAAAAAAACTGACCTATTCCAAAAACTAGTCCATTTGTAGTATCATTTCCTATGCCAAAACCATAATCTAAGCGAATAACTGCGTTAAAAATACGCTTGTGAATAAATCGCAATCCTAAACCAGGAAAAAACCGAACGGAAGAACCGTCAAAAAGTTGATTGAATTCATTTCCTGGTGTTCGCCAGGTACCAGTATCTATAAACGCATTACTTTGAATAACAAACCAGCCTTTCTCCAAAAGGGTATGTCTATACTCTGTATTTAGCACTATCGAAGCTGTTCCACGATCTACTGTATTTCCCACACCCCGTATATTGATCTGGTTATCTAAGGCAAAAGGAGCAAAAGGAGAATCGACATTAGTTGTGAAATTAGAGCGTAATCTACTTGCCCAGTTTCCTCGTTTACCTACACGTAAGTAATATTCAAAATCATTGGTAAATACAAAAGCATCTTCCAGAAAGCCTTGTCCTCCATCATTAAATACATATCGCGCATTTGATAAATTGCGAAAACCAGAAATATATTGATAAAATATATCCAGGTCATTGTACTCGTATTCGCCAAAAATGCTAAAATTATCTGCATCTAATGCATTAGGCAATCCTAATTCCGGTTGATCAACTTCTTGGTCATACTCCTGTGTTCCTAAAATAAAACCAAACTCTCCTCGGTTGTGAAAATTGAATTCATAAATAAGACTAGCTTGAAAGGTTGTATTTTGAAAACGATAATCTACTGCCTCAGCATCGTCATTAGCAAAAATGGGTTCAAAGGTCACATTATCCTGATAATTGATTCCAAAACCAAATTTATTAGTAAAAAGAAAGGGCGCTTCCCAAAAGATTCCAAACGAATCAAAAACATCACGGGAATAAAATCCTCCTATAATTTGATTCCTTCCAAAAAGGTTGAATTCGAAAGCAGAAACTCTAAATGCTATATCATCATCATTATTTGCCTGGGAAATACGCAAACCAGGTATAATGGTAAAATTTTCTACAATCGTATACTTGATCGTATAATTTGCATCGGTATTCTTAATAATGGCTGAAGTGGCATTAGCTATCCCTGCAAGTCTATTGAGTCGCTCCACATCGGTAGCCACTTTAATTGAATCATAAACACTTCCTGGCTTTACTTTTATAAGTCTTCGCAAGAAGGATTCTTTGGTCCTCTTAAGTCCCTCGATTTCAATAGTTGATATTATGGGTTCTTGAGCAAATAGATGTGTCTGGAATAATACAACCAGTAGGAATACTATTTTCTTCATTCTTTTTCCGTTACAGCAATGTTGTTTAAAACGTAGATATAGACGATAAAAGGAGAACTTGTTTACAATTTGTCTCGTTTATTCGAAATAAACTTGTGGAAATCGTATCGTTTTTATTCCGTAATAAAACCAGTTTGTCCAAAAACATTAACCCAATTATCTTCGCTGACCCCCATTAATGTGATGCTATAAGATTCATTTATAATAAGATCTGGCGGGATTTCTTCTGTAATATTAAGAACTACATTGTCTAGCAGATAATATTGAAATTGTGTCTCAAAGGTGTAGGTGCCGGAAAGTAATTCATTAGTTTCATCAGTGATGACCTGAAAATAAATAGCATCTGCTTCTGTTGCAAGGTTTGGCCAGTTGAACAATGGCATACCTGATACTCCTTGATCAATGGATATTGCATCTGTAAACACCGTGTTTTGAGTAAGATGTTTTAACCGTATAGGATTAGATAAATGTATTTGTCCGCTTTCGCGAAAGCTCAAAATTATCCACTTTTCGTCATCAACTTGTCGTGTAAAACTTTTAAGATAGCCATTAAAAAAGTCTTCTTCAGGAACATTGATCTGACTATATTGACTATAATCATTCTTATCGTCATCTACAGTAGTTGTTTCAAAAAATCGAATATCAGTGGCTTCTGGTCGTGGATACACATAGGCGATAATCTCATTAGGGTTAGCTGATCCAGACGCGCAGGCAATAACATTATCAATCATTACAACTTCACCCGCTACGTATTCTGATAAGAGCAATACGCTATTTGCTGTTTCTGAGATTATGATATCATCTGTCGTTTCTGATGTTGAACATCCTAGGAACACACTTAAAACGACGATATACCAAAATCTATTTCTCATAAAATTTACGTATTGTTTTTTCTACTGGTTTGTTTTGTGGTGTAAATCTATTATCTGCACTACCACCCGAATTTTCGTGATGAATAAACCATTTCCAGATAAATCCTCCGGCAAACCAATCTTCCTTCCAGAATTCTTCAAAGATGGCTCTTGTCAAATGATCTTGTGCCGTTAAATTCACACTGGTGATTGATCGATCACTGGTCCATGGCTCTTTTCCTGAAAAATCTCTACTTCGATATCCAAACTCTGTAAAAAGTATAGGCTTTCCATTTGTCGAAGCTACATCACGCAATTCTTGTTTCCAGTTTTGCCATCCTAATCGTGCTCCTTGAATTGAAGGAGTGGCCTCTTCACTCACTGGAAAATAGGCATCGACTCCTATGTAGTCGAGTTTTTTCCAAAAATTTACACGTTTATAGGCATCCCAGTTTGCAGCATAGGTTAATTCTCCTTTATAAACAGTTTTAATTTCATC
>CAZPTJ010000335.1:0-3196 GCA_964589085.1 uncultured Flavobacteriaceae bacterium
TACAACCTAATTATTGGGCAGGTCTAGTATTAATGGGCGATGTTGCCCCACTTGAAATTGCTTCTCCAATAGTTTGGTGGAAATATGTCCTTATAGGAATAGGGGTATTATTGTTCCTTGTACTGATCAGAAATAGAATATCCAAAGTTGGGTGAGATTAGTGGATGATCCTTATTTATATACTACTTTTACAGTCCAGTAACTGATGGTGATTTTATGGACTACTTCTTAATCATTTCTATTCTTGTTAGCCTTTCTGCCCTATTTGGATACATCAACGTTCGTTTTTTAAAGCTTCCTAATACGATAGGATTGATGTTGATTACTATTGTATTCACGCTAGCTATTTTTGGATTGAGTTATGTAGACGATACCTTACTTGATGCTGAAAAAGCAATCATCACACAAATAGATTTTAAAACAGTTTTACTGGATGTAATGCTTAGTTTTTTGCTCTTTGCAGGAGCACTCCATACCAATTTTGAGCAACTTAAAATCCAACGTTGGCCAGTTCTCGTTTTTTCTACTTTTGGTGTTTTGGTTTCTACTTTTTTAGTAGGAACGGTAATGTTCTATGTCCTTCAACTCTTTGGACTTTATGTGAACTATATATATTGCTTACTCTTTGGAGCTTTAATTTCGCCTACAGATCCTATTGCCGTTTTGGGAATATTAAAGAAAATTGGAGCACCCAAAAAATTGGAAACAAAAATTGTCGGAGAATCCCTATTTAATGATGGAGTAGGTGTAGTAGTATTTCTTACTATTTTTCAAATTGCCGATTCAGGAATCGATCAGATTAAAGTATTGGATGTAGTACAACTTTTTGGTCAGGAGGTTATAGGAGGTATTGCTTTGGGAGCTCTTATAGGTTGGGTTATCTATAAATTGATGAAATCCATAGACGATTATGATATTGAGGTGATTATTACCCTTGCAGGTGTAATGTTAGGAACCACGGTTGCTCACCAATTCCATTTATCGGCACCCTTGGCAATGGTAACAGCTGGATTGATTGTTGGTAATGATACCGTAAGAGGTTCTGCTATGTCGGAAATAACAGAAAGCTATGTAGATAAATTTTGGGAGCTTATTGATATCCTTTTAAATACCTTACTCTTTGTGCTTATCGGTATGGAAATGCTGGTGCTTACTATGGAGAAATCGTATCTTCTTGTAGGATTAATAACTATTCCTATTGTTTTAGCCTGTCGCTATGCATCTCTATTAGGACCTATTGCCTTCTTTAATAAACGCCTCGCTTTTGTGCCAAGGACGAATCTCATTATGACTTGGGGAGGCTTACGGGGAGGAATTTCTATTGCCCTGGCATTGGGCTTGTCAGAAGCAATGCATAGGGATCTTTTTCTGGTCGTCACTTATATCATTGTGGTATTCTCTATTATTGTACAGGGCCTAACTGTTGGGCCTTTGGTACGACGTATTCAATCCAAAACAGAAGAAGATTAAGCATACTATAATGCTTTCGCGAAAGCAGATGTAGCAAACTTCTTATCCAGTAGACCATTTTAGAATTTGGAATTTGAGATATGGAATTTATATACCCTACCTTTGCCAAAAATTAGAAAAAAATGACGCAGCATAAAGCTGGTTTTGTAAATATTATAGGAAATCCCAATGTGGGGAAAAGTACCTTGATGAATGCTTTTGTAGGAGAACGATTATCGATAATCACTTCAAAGGCACAGACGACTAGACATCGTATCTTAGGAATTGTAAATGGTGACGATTTTCAGGTGGTATTAAGTGATACCCCAGGAATTATCAAACCAGCATATGAATTGCAGAGTTCTATGATGAATTTTGTAAAGAGTGCTTTTGAAGATGCCGATGTTTTATTATACATCGTAGAACTTGGGGAAAAGGAATTGAAAGATGAAGCCTTTTTTGAAAAAATACGTGGCGCTAAGATCCCTGTGCTGTTGCTTATTAATAAAATTGACCTGGGCAATGAATCTCGTTTGGAAGAAGCCTTAGGGTTATGGCAAGCTCAAGTGCCCAATGCCGAGGTTTTTGCCATTTCGGCTTTGGAGAATTTTGGGGTTCAGGAAGTGTTTCAACGTATAATCGCTTTACTTCCGGAAGCACCACCTTTTTATCCTAAAGATCAGTTAACCGATAAACCAGAGCGCTTTTTTGTAAATGAAATCATTAGAGAAAAAATCCTAATGCATTATAAAAAAGAGATTCCCTATGCTGTAGAAATTGATACAGAGGAGTTCTTTGAAGAAGAAAAGATCATCCGGATGCGAGCCATAATTATGGTAGAACGAGACAGCCAGAAAGGAATTATAATTGGTCATAAGGGTGGGCCTTTAAAACGTGTGGGTGTTGAAGCGCGTAAGGATTTGGAAACCTTTTTTGGAAAGCAGGTGCATCTGGAACTCTATGTAAAAGTCAACAAGAACTGGAGAAGTAATGAACGTCAACTTAGACGTTTTGGATATAATCAAAAGTAAAGAGTGCCGTGGTGATTGAGTGATTCCACTTGGTGGAATTGTATCGAAACCACCAATATCAGAATGAGTAGGAAACTAAAAAATAGCGAACTCGAACGGAAAACAGTAAATGAATTTAAGGAAGCGACTAAAACGCCCTTGATCATTATTCTCGATAATATTAGGAGTTTAAATAATATAGGTTCTGTTTTTCGAACGGCAGATGCCTTCTTAATTGAGAAAATTTACCTCTGCGGAATAACGGCTACACCACCACATCGCGATATCCAGAAAACGGCTTTGGGAGCTACAGATTCGGTAGCCTGGGAATATGTAGAAGATACCCTTGAGTTGATAAAAGATCTACAACAACAAGGGACAAAAATAGGTGCTATTGAACAAGCTGAAGGGAGTATAGATCTACATCAATTTACACCTAAAGTAAATACTAGGTATGCCGTAGTATTTGGTAATGAGGTAAAAGGTGTACAACAAGAAGTCGTTTCTGCTTGCGATACGGTTATTGAAATTCCACAATTTGGAACCAAGCATTCTTTAAATATTTCGGTAAGTGCTGGAGTCGTAGTTTGGGATTTTTTCTCAAAGATGAGTAGGTGAGAGCAAGTCGGGTGGTTGTTCTTTTCTTTTTGTAGTTTTTTGGCACAAAAAGAAAAGAACTTTCCGTTTAACCCAGATTATGCATTAGAACTTTGTGATGAACCTTGAAAGTACCATAA
>CAZPTJ010000336.1:0-3168 GCA_964589085.1 uncultured Flavobacteriaceae bacterium
CACAAAATCAAGAGTATCGCAAATGAAAAAACCGTCCAAAATTACTTTCTGGACGGCCTCTTTTATTTTGTCTATTCACTTTCGCGAAAGTGAAAAACATATATTAACTATCGGCGTCTAGATAATCAGGTATACCATCTCCATCAGAGTCTGGAAATGTAATGGTTTCTGGAATTGTAGTTGTATTAATGACAATCTCATCAATGGTATCGATACCATCTCCATCATCATCAGCATCAAGATGATCACTTGTTCCATCACCATCAGTATCCATAAGCCCTAGAAAATTTCCATCATCATCAGTTAGTGTTTCCATATTTGTACGTATGCCATCACCATCATCATCACGATCTACAAAATTAGGTAAGGCATCACCATCAGTATTATCAATATCATCTGCCAAAAAGTTATTCATATCCACATCTTCCATAATTGAAATAATACCGTCTCCATCGTGATCAGTAACTCTACGTTCAAATAAACTGAAGGTAAATACCAGATTTGAAAATAAGCCCACATCACTCATAGGTGGTGGCGAAGCAAAAAAGCCTAGACCACTTGGAATAAACAAGGCACCTACACCAAAATCTGGATTAAAAGTCGTTGTTCCATCTGGATTTGCAGTAAACCCTGAACCCTCTCTAAATCCTTCAATACCTTGTTGAAAACCGTCTACTGTACCCGGAAGATTAAACCATACAGGTGTTGTAGAGCCATCAAAAATACCTATAGTATTGTCTATAATTCCATCGTTATCAGCATCAACTACTCCATCATCTGTTCCAGGAACACCATCATTATCGGCATCTTCACTATCAATAATTCCATCTCCATCACTATCCGTAGCGTTATCCGTCACATTATTTTCTGCATCAATATCTGCAAAATTAGGAATACCATCCTGATCTGAATCATTAAAGCGATATAACTGTGTTCCCTGAAAGGTTACTAATGTAGAATCTGTAAAATTAACAGCTTCTCCTACTCCTTCTCTTGCCGTTAAGACATATATTGTTTGCTCCGTTTCATTTCGATTTATAGTAACGGTAGACACTTGATTAATAAGCGGTGTTCTATTTGCATTAACTCCGGCTATGGTATCAAAGCGAATTTGAAAGTCAAAATCTGCAGGAGGGCTGGCAAACTGATCATCATTATAAAAATGAGTGGACAGGTATTCCATTATAATAGGATCATCTATTGCGGCTTGTTCTCCGAATTCAGGAATATCAATTTCAAAAGGATCAGATTCATCATCATCACCACAGTTGATTAATACTAAACTCAGTATTAATACGCTTAGAAAATAACGTAATTTCATTCTTAATTAATTTAACTGGCAAGATACGATTTTAGTGTATTTTCGTACAATCTCTTTAGCATATTAACGTGCTTTTATACTATTTTATATGAGAGTAGATAAATATTTATGGTGTATTCGTTATTTTAAGACTCGATCTATAGCTACCAATGCCTGTAAAAAAGGACAGGTACGTGTAAATGAAAAGGTTGTTAAACCTTCAAGAGAAGTGTATCCGACAGATGTTATTTCCGTACGAAAAAATCAAATCAACCATCAATTAATTGTGCTTGATATTCCTGAAAGTAGGTTAGGCGCTAAACTGGTTGACATTTATCGTAAAGATATTACCAAAAAAGAGGAGTTTGAACAACAAGAACTTTTAAAGTATGCTAAAGATTATTATCGTAAAAAAGGAGTAGGCAGGCCTACGAAAAAAGATCGACGGGATCTTGAAGATTTCCAGGAGGAAGGTGAAGAAGAGTAATCATGGAAAAGCTAAAAAGAATGTATATTTGATTTCTATCTACGCCTATGAAAATTCATCTGGAAACCATTTTAGATCACAAAGCGGTTCAGCATAAAATAAGACGGATTGCTTATCAAATATATGAGTCCAATTCTCGAGAAAAAGAAATTGTTCTCGCAGGAATTGCCCCGAATGGTTATGTATTTGCCGAGCGTCTTGCTGCAGCATTACAATCAATTTCCCCTATAGTAACAACACTATGCAAAGTTACTATGAACAAGGAAGAACCCTTAAATACTGTAGAAACTAGTCTCGCTATAGAAGCTTATCAAAATAAATCTGTAGTATTAATTGATGATGTTTTAAATTCAGGAACTACATTGATTTATGGTGTCAAGCATTTTCTGGATGTTCCCTTAAAACGATTTAAAACCGCAGTATTGGTTAATCGAAATCATAAAAAATATCCCGTAAAAGCAGATTTTAAAGGAATATCGTTGAGCACCTCGTTAAACGAATCTATAACAGTAACTTTTGAAACAGATAATGACCGAGCAATACTAGAGTAATTCTACTATCTGTTTAGCTATAATCTCTGGTTCCTGATTCTCTATCTTTACCGTAATAACATGTCTGGCCTGATTGTAATAAAAGCCACGTTCAAATAGATGCTTACGCACAAACTCTTCTAAAGCCTCATAGGAATTTTGTTGCGCAACAACAGGTCTTCCTTCTCGCGTTTCCCACAAGCGCTTACTTAATAATTCAACACCTAAATTAAGATAAACTGTTATAATATTTGCATTCTGTAATTGCTGTAAGTTATTTCCATAACAGGGTGTTCCACCACCTAAAGCTACTACTTTGGGGACATCACTTTCAAGTGTCAATATTTCGTTGAGATATAAAGCCTCTTTCTTCCTAAAATAAATTTCTCCTTTGGATTCAAAAATTTCAGGAATGGAACGACCTTCTTGCGCAACAACATAAGCATCAAAATCAATAAAATCATATCCTAACAAACTTGCTATCAGTGGACCTACAGTAGATTTTCCTGAAGCCATATATCCTATTAAATAAATATCCATACATATAAAAATTAGGCGAAGGCAAAGGTAGTTTATGGAAATAAAATGAACATTAAAATTTAATTAAAAAGGGTTTGATTAATAAATTAATTGATACTATATTTGCACCCGCATTCGCAGGAGACCTGGTAGCTCAGTTGGTAGAGCATCTCCCTTTTAAGGAGAGGGTCCTGGGTTCGAGCCCCAGCCAGGTCACATTTTAAATAAAAGTCGTTGCTTTATGCACGACTTTTTCGTTTCAAATAAGAGCTACCCGGATGCTGGTTCCGATAGTTATCGGAATGGCAGACAGGTAAACACCCGGATGCTGG
>CAZPTJ010000337.1:0-3152 GCA_964589085.1 uncultured Flavobacteriaceae bacterium
TTAAATCTTTAAATGAAGATATAGCCTCATTGTACAGGCTAAAAAAGATTTAGAGAGTTATTTATTTCTGACGAATATCGCTCTCTATAATCCCATCACGAAGGCGTATTACACGATGTGCATGCGCAGCAACTTCTTCTTCGTGAGTTACCATGATTACGGTATTTCCAGCCGCGTGTATTTCACCAAAAAGATTCATAATCTCTACTGAGGTTTTAGAATCAAGATTTCCTGTAGGCTCATCAGCAAGAATGATAGATGGTTTATTGACTAATGCTCGACCTACAGCTACACGTTGTCGTTGTCCTCCTGAGAGTTGGTTAGGTTTATGATCCATACGATCAGCCAGGCCTACATCCGTAAGGACTTCTTCTGCTCGCGTTCTTCTCACATTTTTTGAAGCTCCAGCATAAATCATGGGTAAAGCTACATTATCCAGTGCTGTAGTACGTGGTAATAGATTAAAGGTTTGGAAAACAAAGCCTATTTCAGTATTCCGTACTTCGGCAAGCTCATCATCGGTCATTTGACTTACATCGCGATCGTTGAGTATATAAGACCCGGCAGTAGGAGTGTCCAGGCATCCTAAAAGATTCATTAAAGTCGACTTCCCTGAACCAGATGGTCCCATGATGGCAACATATTCACCTTTTGCAATATCGAGATCAATACCTTTTAAAACATATACGATTTCACTTCCAAGGGGAAAATCACGACGGATCCCACGTATTTTAATAAGACTGTCCATGTACTAGCGTAAAAAACTATCCAAAGATAGCTTGTTTGGTTTCCCATTAGAAGAACAATTGAGAATAATGTTACAGTTTGATAGTGTATAATTTCGCTTAAAGCGAAAATATGGTTACGTCTTATATAAGAAATAGCAGTTTATAGGCGTATATAAAAGTCCTGTTTGACTTGTTCTTTTCTAAAAAAAACCAAACCAAACCAAAAGCAATCAACAGTTATCGTTACTTCTGGATATTGCTTAATCGTTGACCAGGCAGTTGTCATTCCCTTGGACCAGTGAATGTCGTCTAAAATAAGTACCATATCATCACTGGATTGTTTTCTTAGTTTTTTAAAATAAGTGAGCGTTGCCTGCTCCTCATGATGCCCATCGATATATACCAGATCATAATTTGTATGATTTATATCATTTAAAAATTGATCAAAAGTGGTATTAATGACTTGTATATTGGAAAGAGATCGTAATTGCTTTTGTGTAAATAAGGCAACTTCAAGAGCTCCTTCAATAGATGTAATTTTTGCTTGGGGATATCCAAGTGCTAAGGCTTGAGTGCCTATCCCTAATGAAGTTCCTAATTCAAGAACATTATTGGGTTGGAGGTAACGGGTAAGTCTAAATAATAGCTGGGCTCGAGTTTTTGATGCTCCAGCCTTTTTTGTAAGATCACGTATCTTTCTGATATCTGATTTGAAAACACGGGAACCAGCCCCATGATCTTCAATAGTTAGTGCCGTTTTTGATTTCAGTAATGTACTACGGTAACTAATAAGTTGTTTATAGGCTTCAAAGGGGGTGGAGTTTTTTAAACATTGTTGCTGTAGGTTAAATACAAAAGGAGAGTGTATGCCATGAAGATGAACTGTTTTAGGAAACCACTTCAGATATGTCATCATTTGATGCCACATAAAACTTAACCTTCTAATTTAACAGAAAGCTCAAACCAACGTTCTTCTTTTTCTGATAGTTCAGTTATAATTTTTTGGAGTTGTTTAGAGGCTTCATTGATTTGATCAGGACTTAGGTCAGGAGTATTGAAGGTTGCTTCTTTTTCCTTTTTTTCTCGTTCCAATACCGAGATCTGACGTTCTAGTTTTTGATGTTCCTTCTGTTCCTGATAACTTAGATTTCCCGAATGTTGTTTTTCTTTCCAGCTCTTCTTTATTTCCGCGGAGGCGGAAATCTCATTATTTATTTGTTGTGCTTCCGAGACTTGTATAATTCCAGAAAGGTTGTTGCCTTCATAGACCCTATAATCACTGTAATTTCCTGGAAAATCTGCTATGGCACCAGTACCTGAGAATACAAAAAGATGATCTACAATTTTGTCCATAAAATAACGATCGTGAGAGACCACGATTAAGCAACCTGGGAAATCAAGTAAGAAATTTTCGAGAACGTTAAGGGTGACGACATCCAGATCGTTGGTAGGTTCATCCAGAATTAGAAAATTGGGATTCTGAATAAAAACGGTACATAAATACAATCGTTTGCGCTCACCACCACTCAGTTTTTCAACAAAATCGTATTGTTTTTTCCGATCAAAAAGAAAACGTTCTAATAACTGTCCTGCTGAAATAACACGTCCTTTTTTTAAAGGAATAAAATCACCAAATTCTTTAATGACGTCAATGACTTTTTGACCTGCTTTGATATCAATTCCTCTTTGCGTATAGTAACCAAATTTTACAGTATCACCAATGATCATTTTACCTTTATCTGGTGCCAGTGCTCCTGTAAGTATATTAAGAAAAGTAGTTTTTCCAGTACCATTTTTACCAATAATGCCTACTCGTTCTCCTGTCTTGAAAACATAGTCAAATTTTTCAATGAGTACTCTTCCATCAAAAGCTTTACTGATATTATGGAATTCGACTATTTTACTGCCAAGACGTTCCATATTGATCTCTAGTTGTACCTGATGATCATTCCTACGTTGTTTGGCTTTTTCTTTGATTTCAAAAAAATCATCAATACGGGATTTAGATTTGGTGGTACGCGCTTTAGGTTGACGACGCATCCAGTCCAATTCTTTTTTATAGAGTTGTTTTGCTTTGGAAAGTTCACTTTGCTGTGTTGCCATACGAAGCTCTTTATGTTCCAAATAATAACCGTAGTTGCCCTTGTAACTGTATAATCTACCATCTTCGAGTTCTACAATCTCGTTACATACATTTTCTAGAAAATAACGATCGTGAGTCACCATAAATAAGGTGAGTTTCTCCTTCTTGAAATAAGCTTCTAACCACTCTATCATTTCCAGATCCAGATGATTGGTAGGTTCGTCAAGAATAACCAAATCCGGTTTGTCTAATAATAATCGGGCAAGTGCCAGACGTTTTTTTTGTCCACCACTTAATGAACCGACTTTAGCCTCTAGGTTGTTCAACTTAAATTTGGATAA
>CAZPTJ010000338.1:0-3145 GCA_964589085.1 uncultured Flavobacteriaceae bacterium
ATCGATAAGATGATCTGGCACTTTACGATAGGTTAATAATTGTAAAGCAACAGTACCTCGACCACTCGTTAAGGAACGAAGATCATTAATATATCCAAAGGTTTCCACAAGTGGCACTTCTGCACTGATCTTGCGTTTTGTGCCCAAATCTTGAACACCCGTAATGAGACCTCTCTTTTTGTTGATGTCCGAAGTGACATTACCTAAGTAATCTTCAGGGCATTCAATATCAGCCTGCATAATGGGCTCCAGTAATTGCGGTGCTGCGAGCAGAGCGGCTTTTTTAAAACCGTTTTTGGCAACGGTTTCAAAATCCAATCCGCTAGAATCCTCATCGTGTTTTTCTCCGTCAAAAAGAACAACACGCATGGCCTCCAGTGGGTAACCCGCAATAACTCCAGTTTGCATAGCCGCGGTAAATCCCTTTTCTACATGAGTGATATACTCCTTAGAAATGACACCACCTTTGATGGTATTTACAAACTCAAGCCCCTTGCTGTCTCCAGTTGCAGGACCTAGTTCAAAACTAATCTTGGCAAACTGCCCGTTACCTCCGGACTGCTTTTTAAACAATTCAGTATGCGTAACGGTTGTATATAAGCTTTCGCGAAAAGAAACCTTCGGGTTTCCTTTATTAATAGCAACGCCTAATACACTACGCAGCTTTTCTAAGCGAACCTCTAGATGAAGTTCACCCATGCCATGAAGAATCGTTTGACCGGTTTGTTGATCAAAAGACATACGCAATGAAGGGTCTTCATCCAGCAATTTCCCAATGGCAGTACCAAAATTCTTGCTATCCTGTTTGGACTTAGGCTCAATAGCGATACTAAGTACAGGTTCTGCAACATCAATAGCTTCCAAAACGAAAGCATCATTGCCTGTTGTCAAAGTATCTCCAGTTTTTACCTGTTTAGGCCCAACTAGTGCAACAATATCTCCTGCAATGGCTTCTTGTAATTCGATATACTTATCAGCCTGGACCTTTAAAATACGACTTACCCGATGTTTATTTCCGGTTTTTGCATTCCATATGGTATCTCCAGCTTTTAATCGACCAGCATACAATCGAACCATAGCAAGTTGTCCTACATAATTATCAGTGACTACTTTAAATACAAAAGCAGTCAAGGGTGTATCTATAGAACGCTCTCTAGATGCTTCATTGCCTGTCAGGAGATTGACTCCCTTAATAATACCCAGATCCGAAGGTTCTGGTAAGTATTGAACAATTCCATCAAGCAATGGTTGTATCCCAATATACTTATAGGATGAACCACAGAGTACAGGTACGGCCAATCGATTTATAGTGATCCTGCGTATCGCCATTATTAATTGATCTGCAGTAATCTCCTGATCGTTCAGATAACATTCCATAATGGTTTCATCATGAGTTGCTATATTTTCAATCAAAAGCAGGCGTTGTTTTTGAACCAGCGTTAAAAGAGCTTCCGGAATAGGACGTGTTTCCCATTGACGTCCCATAGTAGTGGAATCCCAATACAAGGCATTTTGATGTATCAAATCAATGATGCCTTCAAAATCATCTCCTTCACCTATTGGTAATTGTAAAACCAATGTCATGACGTCAAACTCATATTCGATATCTGCCACTACCTTTAAAAAGTCAGCACCTATGCGATCCATTTTATTGATAAAACAAATCTTAGGAATACTGTATTTGTCTGATTGACTCCATACCGTTTCCGATTGTGGTTCTACACCAGAAGATGCACAAAATAACGCTACGACTCCATCAAGGATACGTAAGGAACGTTCGACTTCTATAGCAAAGTCGATATGTCCAGGGGTATCAATAATATTAATCTGAGCCGTTTGCTCTTGATACGTCCAATCGGCAGAAATCGCCGATGAAGATATGGTAATACCTCGAGTAGCTTCCTGAGGGTCACTATCGGTTACCGTATTGCCATCATCGATATTTCCAGGTTTATGGATGACATCTGTATAATACAGAATACGCTCGGTCGTTGTTGTTTTTCCAGCATCAACGTGGGCTATAATTCCTATATTTCTTAAATCTCTATATTTTTTCATTGTATTTGTTCTTAAATATATTCATAAAAAAAGCCTCTCATACGAGAGGCTTCAGCTTTTTAAAATATACCATAGCTTACCTCTCCCGAATCTTTCGGTTACTACTTTTTACTATGAATTTGTTTTTAAGCATGAGGATTTTGATTATGCAAATGATATATGTACGGTGAATAAGGCAGAACAAAAAAGGCTTCCTAAAAAGAAAGCCTTATATATGATATAGCGTTTTTCAATTTAGGAAATCAATCTTATTCTACCAGAATACACAGTTCTGATAGCGCCGTTACAAGCGATGATATTTGTATTTCTATAGATTGTTTTCATGTATTTTCTATGATAAACAGGGGTCAAAAGTAGTTTGAAATCTTTTAATCCCCAAATAATTTGAATTCCTAATGGTCATACCTGATCGTTTTCGTCAGGCAGTAATCCAGGATCTTTGCAATATTTCTGGCATCATCTACTCCTCGGTGATGTGTACCGTCAAGCGGAAGCCCTAGTGTGCGAAGCGCACGAGCCATCCCTACTTTTTTGGTACTGTTTCGCCCTAAGGCAAATAACGATTTGACATTGATATGATCGTGGGTCAATGGGAAATCAATAGTGCGATAACCGCATTGTCGTTTCATCATATTATAATCATATCCACCATAACTAGCCCAGGTATATTGATGTCCATGGTACGCTGTGCGAAGGATCTCACAAGCTGCTGCAAAAGAAATCCCTTCCTGATCCAATAACTCTTGTGTAATGGTGGTAAGCTCCGTACAAAACGGACTGATCTGTGATCGTTCGGGCTTGATTAAAATTCCTTGATTATTCGAGATTTCACCAGTCTTTCGATGCAATACACAAATACCAATTTCTATAATCTCATTAACCTGCCCTTGTGGAATAGGACCATCCCAGCAGGTGGCTTCCAAATCAATGACCAATATATTATCTGTACTCTTCATTTTTTAATTCTTATGTTGTTAAGGCTATGACTATGGGGTTGCCATAGCCATAGCCGCATTTGTTTTTTTAAGCAGGATATCTCCTGTTGCAATTTGAAACACCATTTGCTGTACAGTTATACCCATCATAA
>CAZPTJ010000339.1:0-3120 GCA_964589085.1 uncultured Flavobacteriaceae bacterium
TTTTGCAGTGATTTCAGAACATAATAGATTTTCTATTGCATAATTCGGGTTTAATTCGTCATTTTCCCAAAACAAACGGTTTACGCTTTCGCGAAAGCTGATAATTGTTAAATAAAATTGCGTATTTCGATTTAAACAGTGACATTTGTTGCTATGATTGATTAAGAATTATGCGTGTACTTCGCGCAATGGTATTTATTAACTTCCCATATCCAAGAAGGGAAGTCTTTTATTAATGCATAATTCGATTTTCTCATGATACATTCCATACGCACTTTTTTTAAAAGTTTTAAAATTGCTGTTTCCGGAGAGGAACAAAACTTTACCTCAGGCAGTATACCACGAGCTATATTTATGTTATCCATCCCCATGATTCTGGAAATGATGATGGAGTCCATTTTTGCATTGGTCGATGCATACTTTGTTTCAAGTATCGGAGCCAATGCCATTGCCACTGTTGGATTAACAGAATCAGTGCTAACCCTTGTTTATGCCGTAGCTATAGGTCTAAGCATGGGAGCAACGGCAATTGTCGCCAGGCGCATTGGCGAAAAAGATGAGCAAGGTGCTTCACGGGCAGCAGTACAGTCGTTAATTCTTGGAGTAGGCGTAGCTACTATCATTAGTATTATAGGCATTTTATATCCCAAAGAAATTCTAGGTATTATGGGAGGGGCTCCTGATCTTATCGAAGAAGGATATCGTTATACTCAAGTGCTTCTGGGCGGAAATATGACGGTGATGTTGCTTTTCCTGATCAACGCAATATTTAGAGGAGCGGGAGATGCATCAGTAGCTATGAAAGTGCTGATTTTATCCAATGTACTCAATATTATATTAGATCCCATGTTCATTTTTGGCTTTGGGCCTATCCCAGAGTTTGGAGTTAAAGGAGCCGCAATAGCAACGACTATAGGTCGTGGTGCTGCTGTTCTCTTTCAAGTCGCCATTCTTTTCTTTGGATGGAGTACTATAAAAATAAGAGTCAAAGATTTAGTATTGAGAACGGCAGAGATGCTTAATCTTATCAAAATCTCTATAGGAGGTATCTTTCAGTTTATTATAGCTACAACCAGTTGGGTATTTTTAATGCGCATTATGGCCGAATTTGGAAGTGAGGTTCTCGCGGGATACACCATCGCCATACGTGTTTTGCTCTTTACGTTAATGCCTTCTTGGGGAATGAGCAATGCAGCAGCTACTTTAGTAGGTCAAAATCTTGGTGCAGGTCAACCGGAACGTGCAGAAATGTTTGTCTGGAAAACTGGACGATACAACGCTTATTTTATGGCAGCCGTATCGTTGTTCTATTTAATTTTTGCACCTTATATCATGGAGTTCTTCACTTCTGATTCTGAAGTCATTACCAGTGGAGCGTTGAGCTTACGCATCATTGCTTCGGGATATGTCGCCTATGCTTATGGAATGGTCATTATTCAATCATTCAATGGCGCAGGAGATACACGAACTCCTACTATTATTAATTTCTTTTGTTTCTGGGTCTTCCAATTACCGTTTGCCTATCTGTTTGCTGTTTACTTTAAATGGGAGGCCACAGGTGTATTATGGGCTATTACACTCGCTGAAATACTTATTGCCATAGTAGGTATTATCTGGTTTAAGAAAGGTAAGTGGAAAAACGTTAAAGTTTAGTTATTTATAATAACGTTTGATGACAATATTTGTGTTCTACGATATCTTGTAAGTAACTAAAAATTAATATTATGAAAAAAATTACCTTATTACTTTGCCTGTTATTGGTAACATTAAACAATTACGGACAAGATCAGACACCCCAATTAGAAGAACTTTTAGAACGTTATCAAGAAATTCCTGCTAATGGTAATGCCTTGACCGCTTATTTCACGGTTGATGAAATTAGTGCATTACGTTCTCATTTTTCAAATGCGCAAGAAGAAGATATCACTATAGAAAATCGTGGTGGTGGTATCATATTTTTTGGCAATAGCCCTTCTAATGGTGGGCTTGTTTCATTTAGTTCAGATACTCCCGAAACTTTAAATCTTATTGGTCCTAATTCGGGATCGGCAGATTTTGAATCGGCAGGAGATATTGACCCTACAAATCTAAATAGGGCTTATGCACTTACTTTAGGGTTAGGTGAGTTTTATGAGGTTGACATTACAACAGCAACATATACTTTCTTAGGTATGCTTACTGCTCCTGGTATTGAGCAATGGAATGGTTTGGAGTTTGACCCTGTCAATAATATTCTTTATGGTATCTCTTCAAATTTTGTGGACTCATCTACATTATCTATTATAGACATACCTAATTTAACCGTTAATCCTATAGGAATCACAGGTATGCCTGGAGCTATTGCAATTGCCTTTGACGGATCTGGAAATTTATATGGTTATGATGTTGTAGATGATTCATTCTATAGTATTAATCCAACCACAGGGCAAGCTACGGTTATTGGTTTTATAGGTTTTGATGCCAATTTTGGACAGGATTTGGAATGGGACCCTACTACTGGTACTATGTATATGACTTCATCTGATGGAACAAGTAGTGCTGATGAATTACGGATTGTTGATCTTTCAACAGGAAACACCACTCTTGTAGGTCCATTAGGAGATGGTTTCGGCTCACAAATTCCCTGGGCCGCTATACCTAATGATGGGACACTTTCTATTAACGATCTACAATTAATTAATTTTACACTCTATCCAAATCCCGCTCAAAATAGTATTACACTTAATGCCGCTGTACCCATAAATAAAGTTATTGTTTATGATATATTGGGACAAAAAGTAATGGAAAAAGAACCTAATACTTTACAAGACCAATTAGCTATTGATTCACTTAACAATGGACTATATTTAATACGAGTTTTTATAAACGACCAAACCATAACTCAACGTTTTATTAAAAATTAAGATGACACAAAGCCTTAAAAAGCCTCTATGAAGAGGCTTTTTAAGGCTTTGTATTATTGAGAAAGTACACCCAAGCTTTACAAGAACTTTTTAGTAATGATTCTTGTTCATTTCTTTGAAAGAATCCATATTACCATATAGAATCTAATGGTAATGCTTTACTTATTTTTTGGAAAGGAATGTTTATCTAGTACAAACGAAATAAAGTCAATGTTAG
>CAZPTJ010000340.1:0-3115 GCA_964589085.1 uncultured Flavobacteriaceae bacterium
GATATGCTGGCCACAGGCAAATTTATAAAAGCCTTAATGACCAGAGTGCTTGTTGAAGAAGAAATGGGAGGTATCACCTATTCCGTACAATATACCTGTGAAAATGCAGCACAACTAGAAGCTTATTACAAGGAAGATGCTCCCAAATTGCGGGGGGACAGTAAACGTTTTGAAGGAAAGTTTGTTGCTTTTCGTACAGAACTGGAAGTCATTCAGGAATATTAAGCCCGGTTATGAACAAAAAGTATTACTCCTCATCTTCCAACTGGTTCTACTTTGTAAAACTTTTGATTATTGGACTAGCCTTAGTTTTATTCTGGCAATATGCTATTGGCATTCTATTTTTTGATTTCTTCATACAATGGTGGCAAAATGGTTTTGGTCCAGTAGCGTATATTGTTGATTTCTTTAAAAACCTCAAGAATTTCTTTATTGGCAAACGTAATGTTAGATTCATCATTGGCTTTTCAAAAGATCAATTAAACACCCGGTATAACACTTATCATTTTGATGATATTAAATCATATGGTGAAGCTCGTGGAGGAAGTGAAGCTTTTCTAATGTTAACCAATGGTAAACGTATTGATCTGGAAACTTCCTGGCTTACCAAAGAAGAACAAGAAGAAATAGCCACCTTTATAAATAACAGCATTCATGGAAAAGGGCAGTCATAACGGAGTCAAAGCAAAAAAACACCTGGGGCAACATTTCCTACGTGATGAGCCTACAGCAGCAAAAATAGGCGATACATTGACACTAGAAGGCTATACCAGTGTATTGGAAATAGGACCAGGAACAGGGGTTTTAACAAAGTATCTTCTCGAGAAACCTATACGTTTGACGGCTATGGAACTGGATAAAGAGTCTATTGAATATCTCAACACTCATTTCACCTTCGAATATAGGGATATCGCTACATCAGAACGATTTACCGTTTTGGAAGGTGATTTTCTAAAATACGACATCACTACACTTTTTCCGGATGCATCATTTGCTGTCACTGGAAATTTCCCTTATAATATTTCGTCACAAATTGTTTTTAAAACCATAGACTATCGTGCTCATATTCCTGAACTCACCGGGATGTTTCAGAAAGAAGTTGCTCAGCGTATCTGCGCGGCTGAGGGAAGCAAAACCTATGGCATCCTCTCTGTGCTTACACAGGCGTTTTACGAAGCCGATTATCTATTTACTGTACCTCCTGGAGTTTTTAACCCGCCGCCAAAAGTCGATAGCGGTGTCTTACGCTTAAAGCGAAAAACAAATTATACCGATATAGGCTGTGATCCTGATTTACTATTTAAAGTTGTGAAAATGGCATTTCAGCAACGCCGAAAAACACTGCGTAACAGTCTAAAAGGAATGTCGTTAAGTGATCCTTTCCGTGAAAACCAAATTCTCAACAAACGCCCAGAGCAACTTTCAGTTGCAGCCTTTATACAGCTCGTTGCAGCCATTGCAATAGATATTCAAGCCTAGTTCCTAAGATTCCTTTTATTTAGATATTCGATTCCTATATTTGTGGCTGCCAATATTCACAGTATGCCATTTGAAATCAGCGAACATTTAATTGATGACATTCGCAATCTCATCGAACGCGAGGATGATAAGGCACTAGTGACTTTATTTGACGATGTTCACCATGCCGATGTTGCTGAAATTCTTAATGAAGTCAATTGGGAAGAAGCAATATACCTCGTGCGTTTGCTCGATAGTGAGGTCACCTCCGAAGCATTAATGGAGCTGGACGAAGATGTCCGAGAACGATTATTGGACAGCCTTACCCCAAAGGAAATTGCAGAAGAGATCGAGGAAATGGATACTGATGATGCGGTAGACGCCATTGCCGAACTTGATGAAGAAATCCAGGAAGCCGTCATTGAGCAGATTGAGGATGAAGAGCATAAGGCCGACATTCGGGAAATGCTTCAGTACGATGAAGATTCGGCAGGAGGTATGATGGCTAAAGAGTTGATTAGGGTTAAAGATACCTGGACCGTTGCCGGTTGTGTTCGGGAAATGCGCAGGCAGGCAGAAGAAGTGACTCGAGTACATTCTATTTATGTAGTGACTAAAGAGAATGTTTTAATTGGTCGGCTTTCACTCAAAGATCTTCTTACTACAAAAGAAAACTCTAAAATTTCTGAAATCTATATTCCTAATGTAGACTATGTAAATGTATATGATGATGCAGAAGAGGTATCACGAGTCATGCAGAAATACGATCTGGAAGCTATTCCGGTAGTAGATAACGAAAAAAAACTGCTGGGACGAATCACCATTGATGATATTGTTGACTTTATTAAAGATGAAGCAGAAAAGGATTATCAACTTGCTGCAGGTATTACACAAGAAGTAGACTCCGATGACAGTATTTTGGAACTAACTCGCGCACGATTACCCTGGTTGTTTCTTGGACTTCTGGGCGGTGTTGGAGCGGCCTATATTATGGGAGGTTTTGAAAAAATACTCGAAGAAAACTATATTTTATTATTATTTACACCGCTTATTGCCGCTATGGCAGGTAATGTAGGAGTGCAATCTAGTGCTATTATCGTACAGGGACTTGCCAATGACGAAGTCAAAGGAAGTATCACCAATAGATTAATTAAAGAAATGTTACTCGCCATGCTCAACGGTTTTATTTTGGCAGTAGTCCTATTCTTTTTTGTCTGGATCTGGAAAGGAGAGTTAAATTATGCTTTATCTATATCAATATCACTACTTGTTGTTATTATCGTTGCAGGTATAATAGGAACCTTTATCCCCTTATTTTTGGACAAAAGAGGTATCGATCCTGCAATTGCTACAGGCCCATTTATCACGACAAGCAACGATATTTTTGGTATTCTTATCTATCTTCTCATTGCTAAACTTATTTTAGGGATTTAATGTCGATCAATGACACCTACTTTTGAATATCAACTTATAGTTCCTGCCTCTGCTATCGATGTTATGGGACATGTGAATAATGTAGTTTATGTAGACTGGGTGCAAACCGCAGCGCGTGAACATTGGAATACAGCAACAGTTCGTTATTTTAAAGATGAGATTCCCAATGAAGAACGTATCGGAATTAAAAAAATGGCCTGGATCGTACTCGACCATCACATTA
>CAZPTJ010000341.1:0-3112 GCA_964589085.1 uncultured Flavobacteriaceae bacterium
TGTTTAAGTACTTTCTGAGATTTATGAAAAGGTTTGGTGATTACATAGGGTGCATTGTATTTATCGATTCTAAACACGACCTCTTCTGGAACGGCATTTTCTGCAACCGTTACGCCTACAATATTTTGATAATAGTCGTCGCCATTAATATTCAGATCCAAATAGGGAATCCCTTCTTCTGCGGGATCAATTTGAATCATCCGGTCTAAGGCAAAAGTGGTTAGGTTCTTACGTTTATTATTAGCGGCCAATAAAAACCAGCGGTTATTAAATTCTTTTAAAAGCTGTGGGTGGACAATGATCTCACTTTCCCGTTTGGCTTTAAAGGAACGGTAGGTAATTTTTAATGCTTTTTTATGCAGTATCGCCTGATATAAGGTGTCAATATAATTCAAGCCTTTAAGCTGTTCGTTTTTGTCCAAATGAATAATCGCACGATTATCCTGTTGTGACGCATAGACTGAATCTTCCAAACGCTGCAATACACCATCCATCTCTTTAAACAATGAGAAGTCTTTAAACTCTCGTAACAAAGCAATAGCTTCATTCATCACCTTGATATCATTATCGGTTACTGGAATATTCTTAATGCTATAGTCCTCCTCAGCATACCGATAGTACTTACGTTCATAAACTTCGATAGGGGCATTATACCCCAGCTTATCACTACGCATGGTTTGAATATCCAATTGTACCGTACGTTTACTCACATAAACATCCTTGCCTTCATATTCATATAAGGCATCCGAGCAGGCATCAATGAGATCATCCAAGGTCCAATTGCGATAGTGGTTACGCAGGCATTGATCAATCGTTTTATAGCGTATCAAGGCGTTTTTATTAGCAGCCATAGTCGTTAGTTTATATCAGCACATTCTTTGCAAAATAGCTCCTTAGTTGTTTTAAAGCGTAAGGTTTGAAAATTATTATTTACCCAAACACACCAGCGTTGTTTATTCATACGAATGGCTTTTTTATGCAATTCACTCAATACAGATGTATCCAACTTATCCCGATAAGCAGATGCCGTTTTAATCAAAATAAAAAGACTTTCTTCATTGTACTTATCTGCAGCATAATCCTGTAATCCTAAATTTAAGGTTAAATCATACCGACTCCAGCTATTGAAAAACAAACTCAAATCTATATTATCCTCCAGAGATTGTGCTTTGTCCTTAAAATATTGCGTAATAAAATCAAAAGAAACATCAATATTTTCATAGGTATTAGTCTGACTATAATAATCCAGACTCGCCATATGGAAGTTCAGAAATAAGGGATGTACCGTTTCCTGTGATTTATAATTAGCAAATAAGCTTTCCAATTTTGCAGGGCGGATTACTTTTGCCAATCGCTCTGAACTGGTATCCCAATCCTTTAATAACCTACGACCAGTAATCGCATATAAGTTTAATAGATTTTTCTGAGCATCTTCAGAGAGTTCATCAGCACGCTGTAACCAGGTCCTCACAAAAAATACCGTCATATCCAGATCGTATATATAATCGTCTTTTAATAATAAAGCTGCTGTGTTTTGAACCAGTTCCTTCTTATCAAATAGCTTATCTGTAATAAATGATTGGGATAAAAAAGGAATATAATGCTCGTCATTATAGATCTGGACCAGTGCTTTATTGGCTCGTGTCATATCAGCATCCAACAAGGCATTGGTGAGATTATAATACCCATGGAATGGATCTTCGGCTTTCCATTGTCCTTCGCTATAAATAACGGCTCTCGAAACACGCTGTTGCGAAAACAATTGCTGCCATATCGTATCTCGAGCATATTCATTTGCATAAGTACGCATCACTTTTGCGCCGGCTTCGGCGACATCTTCCCGACCCATCAATTCCAGTTGATAGCGAAACAATTCCCAATTTTCTTGTGTTCTAACATCCCAGGAAGCAGCACTCGTATTTAATTTGGATTCCAGATACCGTCGCATATAGGCAGCACGGGCTTTGTGCAAATTCAAATTGTGTTCTTTATTTCCATCGATTGAAGCATAACTATTGATTTCAATGGTTTTTATCGTAGTGGTATTTTTCAGAATTTCAGGCAACTGTATGGGTGTAGTTGCGTCAGTCTTAAATTCAAAAACAATTTCTTCTACCTCCTTAATTCCTGTTGTTTTTAGAGCGATATCCGGATCTAAGATTACGGGTTCAACGGGACGTAAATCGTATCGTTTACTATCGATAGATGCGGGAAAAGTATAATTACACTTTTTCCCATTACGAATAAAAACCAGACTTGCACTCAATTCTTTTCCCTGAAGTGCCGTAGGCACTTTACCGAGAGTAGCTATAAATCGATAATCACTTTTGGCTCGATTACGAGCAAATAAATCATCTCGATAAACGGGTTTTAATAAAATACCATCATAGATCGTAGAAAGATCTAGTATAGATTTTTCGCCACAAGGGAATTGTTCACGATTAATTAAATCAACAGCAACACCATCTTTAGCTCCTTTAATGACTGCTCGTACGGTAGTAATATTATGGTATCGCAATACAATTTCATCTCCTTCAATAGATATTGCATTCCCCAGATTGGTCATAAAATTATCATATCGCATAAAGATTTGATCACACGTCTCATCATCAGCTCTTTCAATCTTAAAAGCATCCTCCGATAATTGTCCGGGGATACGCTGTCCCTTGGTGCCAAATACGTGTGTTGCCCAAATACGTTTGTCACGTTTGTTATAGGTAAAGGCTAAATCAGCCAGTTCATAATCTTCGTGAATCATATTGGCATAATGTCCGGGAGAATTTCGCCAGGAGCGAAACATATTTGTTGCCAGTTTATTAAGCATTTGATTCGTCACACTCGTCCGAAGTGAGGTGGTATACAGAATATTCTCTCCTATCAATTCATAATCCTGACTAAATTGCTCTACACGATCTCTCGGTGTTTTAAAGGTGTCTTCTCCATGTTCCTCATGGGATAAACGTTGCATTTTAACCATATAGGTATTATGCAACTTTGCGGCGGCGGCCAGTTCTTTATTTCGCGTAAGCGGGGCACGCTTTTTACTCTTACGTAACGTATTCACTTTTTGCGTTACCAGCTCGGCAAGCTTCTCCTGTTGACTTGTACTTAA
>CAZPTJ010000342.1:0-3111 GCA_964589085.1 uncultured Flavobacteriaceae bacterium
GAGGTTCACGTACGGTTCTGTGAGAGGTTTGGGGGTGCAATTCCCCCTTACCTACACGTCATTTATCCCTAAATAATAGTATTTCTATTTCTTTCAACAATAATTCCGGATTCAGGTTTTCGTTTTCTATTATTTCTGATATACTAAGATTTTTGTAATCAATCAAATATTCTATTATAATTCTATCCCTCAGATATAATCTTGGTGTCATTGATCCAAATTCTGTTTCGACCCAACTGCTATTTGATTTCTTATAAATGGAATATAGATCAAATAATTTGTATGCAGGTTTGCTTTTTTCTGGATAATAAGAAATGTATTCGCAATACCCTTCATTTATCCATGAAGCTGTTTTCATAAAACCGAGAACAGAATAATCTGTATACATTTGGCTATGAACAGACTCATGACTTATAAGTTGCACTAAGTTAGCCCATTCATGTTTATCCAATCCCTTAATCAATTTATTTTGAACAAAATTTGGACTACCAAAGTAGATGTGTTTATCGTACTGTGCTGATGCCAAATTATCTGCTCCGAATAATCTAACTAATTTTTCATAAAATGTTCCTTTAATAAAATATAGTTCAAAGATTTGATCTTCTTGATAAAAATGACTTCGTTTCAAATTAACCATAACTGAATCCAATACGTTCTCCAATTCACTATTTGAAATTATTGAATCTTTCGAATAAAGTTCAAAAGATTTATATCTTAATTGCTCGTCAATGAATATCTCTGGAAATTGTAACAAGCCCAAAACCATAAGTATAAATAACGAAATTGAGAAAATTATTTTTTTAATCACTTCTCATTTTTTTTGATTGGTCATAAAGGATCTGTGATATGGAGCGAATTTGGCGATAGCCAATCTGATCTCATATCACTTGTTGAACAAAATCTACGGTAACCTTAGATGGGTTTTGCAAGTAATTAATAGAATGCTAAATTTAAGGCTTATCAGATATAATGCAAATATCATTTCTGACATGCGCAAAATTAAATATTGAAGCATATAAAAGATTAGAGTATTAATTCAACGTTTTTTTTTGCCCAATATCCAAATAATATATTGTATCTCGATAAGAGGGCGGCTCGGCAACGGAATTGTACAACCTGCCTCGTCCGGCAGGCGGGCAACGTCCAATATCGGCATGCTACTCATGCCGTATTGATCGCTTTATATTATGTGCAGATTTTTAATGATTTAAAATTGCTGGAAGAATATATTCTTCTATTATACTTTCAGGCTGCCTAGTTTTTCCATTTCTATAATTGCCAGATGTAATGACAATTACTGTGTTTAATTCCTGAATAATAAAAACATATTGACCACCTGCACCTCTAGCTTCAATGGACTTAATATTTCTTCCTTTAACCATATAATTGTTATGCCACCACAAGTAGCCATATTCATTTTTGTCAGATACATCTTCTAAGCGAGTATGAGATTCTAATGATTCATTAATCCATTTTTCAGAAATAATGCGTTTTCCATTCCAAGTTCCTTTATTAAGATACAGTTGTCCAAACTTGAGAAAATCTCTAGGTGTAATATGCAAACCCCCTCCATAATATGGCTGTATCCCTGTGTCATCAGTGTTCAAAATGTAGTTTGTTATACCCAATGGCTCAAAAAACTTTTCTTGCATATAAAATTCCAAAGGTTGTTCTAATCGGTTATTTAAGTAAACTCCCAATAAGAATGGATTTGCAGAGCCATAATCGGTGTAAGTGCCTGGTTTATGTATCATAGGAGCTTCCAGAACTGTCTTCAACCAACTATCTTCTGATTCGTCCTGGTAATAACCTTCTTCAGCTTTATCTCCTACATCTAATCCTGAGCTCATTGTCAATAAATTTTTAATCGTTATGTTAGATTTTAATGAATCTTTAGTGTACTGATATTTTTCAGGAATGTAATCGTAGAGTTTTTCGTCTACACTTTCAATAATCATTTCATCTAGAGCAATGCCAATTAGAGCTGATGCAATACTTTTAGAAGCAGAGCGCGTATCGTGAGGAGTATTAACTGTGAAACCATCATAATAATTCTCATAAACAATTTTGCCATTTGTTGCGACCAATACACTTTCTGTTCCACTCAATGTTTTATTTCGGATATTCTCCTCCATTTTAATTAAAGACATTAGATTCTCGGCAAGATCCCAACCTTCATATTCTTTTTGATTCTGCTGAGTTGTTTGCACCACAGTTTCCTCTGCTCTTCGATAAGTTATTTCAGTAATTATTTTTTTTCCAAGATACACATCAAGAATTATTTCCGATGTTTTAAGCTTTCCTTCAAAGTTTATTCCGGTAAAATAATCTGTAAATAAAATGTCGTTATTCACTTTTTTAAAATTGCTACACCATAATGTTCCTAGGATTGGATAAGCTGAATATTGCTCTTGGGAATTGTCTACTTCTTTAAATTTTAAATAAAGGGATTCCGGTTGGAGGTATTGAAACCCAGATAGATTCCAATAACCAATATAGTGACTACCAGCTTTTTTTAATACTATAGGGTATAAATATCCATTAAAGTTTATGAAACCTGTTATTTCATTTTTCAATTCATTGATTATTCCATTGAAATTTATATTATTTTCTAATTGAAGATTTATATTGTTTTCCAACGAAAATATTTTGCTTAAAATAAGTTTGCTATTTGAAATACTAAATACAAAATTTGGGTTTGATTTTTCAATTTTGATTTCTAGGTTCAGTTCATTTTTTTTTGGAATATCCCCCTTCCATATTCCTGCGTATTTAGAAATATCTTGTTGGGCACAACCTAAAAATGAACAAATAGAAATTACGACAAAAATGATTAGCGTAACTTTTAAAGTATTATTCATATTCTTCTTTTTGATTTTTATTTGCACATAACGAACAGTTCGCATAATGGCGTGAAGGCGAATTGCCCTCATGAACATTTTATGCTTTATTCATCGTAGTCTTCTTTCTTCTTTGTTAAAGGATTAAATTAAGACATTTAATTCTTTTAATACCCTTTTCGTAATTTCTTTAATGAATGTCCACTTAATTACCATCATGCAGCTATAGTGCACGGGTTGGCAGATATTGAGGAGAAAATAGACGATATGA
>CAZPTJ010000343.1:0-3082 GCA_964589085.1 uncultured Flavobacteriaceae bacterium
GCAACGTATTTTCTCATTCCTGCAAGTTGAGAGAGATTATTCTTTAAGAAACTGTTTAATGACTATGTCATTTGTTGTTGTTTTAATACGAATGAAATACAGTCCTGTTTTTAATTGAGTTAGATTGATTTGACTTTCTCGAGCATTATCTACTATAATATCTTCAAATATACGCCCAGTAAGATCATAGATTTGTACACTTTTTAGCATTACTCCATTTGAGGTTAATGATAATTGATCCTTTACAGGGTTTGGAAATAATCTTATTGCATTTGGATCAAGATTAGTATCATTTATTGATAATGTTTGATCTACAATAAGATTGAAGGTGCAGGTTTCTGTATTTCCTACAAGATCTGTCGCTGAGATGGTAATTTCGGTAGTGCTGGGGTTACCCAAGGCAGTTCCAACAGCAGGGTCTTGTGTGATATTGAGATCTGTAAACTCATCGCAATTATCTGCAATAGTAAGGATGCCGCCAAAATCTTCCAGAAGATAATCTATAGCATCATCTCCACCAATAATAACATCATCTATTGGGCAATCGATAGTAGGTGCAAGAGTATCTTCAATGACGACATTCTGGGATTGAGTAGACATATTCCCATTAATATCCGTAAACGTCCAAGTGACCATAATTGTTCCTTGATCAGTTATGGGTAACACAGCATCATTAGTTACCGTAACGTCCAGACCTGTATTATCTGTTGCTGTAGGAGGTGTTAGGGAGGTGACTTCACATTGTGCATTGATATCTGGAAGTTCATCTAGATCGGGGGTTGGTCCTAAAGAGTCAGGGATGTTTTCAAAATAAAAGAAAATGCCATTAAACTCACCACTCATGACGTCTAAATCTCCATCACTATCCAAATCCACAAAAGTTGGGGATGAATATGAATATGCATAAGAATTAGGAGGCTCAAGATCTAAACCCAAAAAACCTTCAATTGGAACAGTAAAATTAGGTGAGTTAACTGTGCCTATATTTTCAAAATAAAATAAACCTCCATAAAATCCTCCAGAAATTAAATCCAAATCCCCGTCATTATCCAAATCTCCAAATCCAAGAGAGGAGCCATCAATATTTTCAATGCCAAATGCCCCTTCTAAAGCAGGAGCAAATATGGGGTCAGTGGCAGAACCTATATTTTCAAAAAAAAGACTATTATCAAATAAATCAAAATCTCCATCCCCATCAATATCAACAAAAGTAGGGCCTGAGTAACTGCCTATAAATCCAATCCCAAAAGGATCTATTTGTACAGTATCAAAATTAGGTTCTTGGGAAGTGCCTATATTTTCAAAAAATAGGAAATCTGAATAATTTGTTACAGAAATTAAATCAAAATCTCCATCCCCATCAATATCAACTATTATTGGGGTTTGAATGTAATAATTAAATTGACTTGTGTCAATTCCGAAGGGATTGATAATGGGTTCTTCAAAACTCGGTTCTTGAGCGGTTCCCACATTTTCGTAGTAGCTAAAATTATCATTAAAACCACTTCCAGAAAACATATCAAGATCACCATCAGCATCAAAATCTGCATATACAGGTCTTGAGAATGCTGTGCTCACGTCATCATCAATAATTTCTATACCGAAAGGATTTAAAATAGGCGTATCAAACACTTCCTGTGCTTGTCCAGTAGTAATTGTCAAAGTTGCTAAAATACCTTTATAGGCTATTTTCCTGTTAATACGCAATTGAAATTTTTGCAATTGTATTTTTATACGAAAAATATGCTTTAACAAAACCGTTTGTCTATGCTTGTTTCTTCCAAGCAATTGAAGACGTTGTAATTTCTTTAGATAGCGATTGTATCTAAAAAGAAGCTCATTAAACTGATATTTGATTTTTTTCATGACTCGTTATTAAGTATCCGATTGATTAGGATTTGCCCAAAATGTTTTTCCTGGTATTGCCAAAGAATATTTGTGTATGGGATTTATTGTATTTAAAATATTAGGACGAATACTATCCTTTAAAATTTTTACCTCATATATCTCATCAACACTTGATTGATACACGATTTCTCCCACTAAAGATTTTGTAGGTAAGTGAATGACTTTGATTCCAGCCTGATCAGCTTTTTCAGCAAAAGGAAGCTTGGCAAATGTAGAAGAGTTTTTACGTAATTTGGACATGCCAACAAAAGCATAATCTTCTATAATATCAAGACCTCTACAAAAACCTCCGAGTTCCTTAACTACCTCAATTTTTTTGTTTTTTAAATCAAAATGAACCAATTGCCCGCTTGCAGACAGAAGACCATATAATTTATCGTTATAGAGTATTGGTGAATGAGGCATTGCTAATTGATCAAATAGAATATTATCAGTTTGGAGATCTATGAGTACACCACCATTTACAATATGGTCACGCCACCCTTGTGGAGTGTTCGTTGTTCCTAATGCAGTCACGTATCTGGGATAACCATCCTTTATAACAAGACCGTTGAGATGACAGCGATCTTCAGATACCAAATTACTTATAAATTTTGGTTTCCACCGCGGAATAAAATTATAACCTTTACCTATTTCACACAGACAAGAAAAAGACGTGTTGATTGCAAAAATACCTTCTTTACCAAAAGCAATATCATGCATATCTACTTGCCCAGAATAGAACGTTGTTCTTGGAACAAACAAACTATCATAAGTATTTTTTTTATTGGGATAATATGCCGCAAGATCCTTTGAATTTTCGAAAAAGATAATCTCGTCTTTTGTAGCAAGAACCATTTTATTATCCTGAATATCCAACCCCATGGGTTTATTAAAACTTCTTGGAAGAGTTACCAAAGCATTTTCATCCTTTGGACTAATCATCACTAGTTTTCCTGCTTGATAAGTACTAAGCAAAAGAGAGCACTTCAACTGTAGGAGTAACTCAGGTAATTGTGGACTGTAAGAACAGCTAAATGGTGTGATTGGTTGTTGCATTAAGCAAAAATATATTCCCAAGTAAATATACTTTTTTATGGAACTTATTTTTGATAATACTTGATTTTAACATTAATACTCTTAAACGTCATCATAATCAACAACAATTTTTGCTGAAGTAGGATGTGCTTGGCAA
>CAZPTJ010000344.1:0-3078 GCA_964589085.1 uncultured Flavobacteriaceae bacterium
TTAAGGAAACTTGCAAAAGGATAACTCTCAAAAAACACAAAAATTGAGGAAAACACATCACCAAATTGTCCGTTATAGCTTCCCCAATTATCTATTAATGTAAAGGCACTATTTCCAAAAACACTAAACCAAAAAAACGTTCCTAATGCAGGAATGATTAAGACACCAAGCAATAATTCTCTAATGGATCTTCCACGAGAGATACGCGCTATAAAAATCCCTGTAAATGGCGCCCAAGCTAGCCAAAATGCCCAATAGTAATACGTCCAATCAGTAAGAAAAGCTTCGCCTGGATCATAATTTCCAATTGCAAGGCTTAAGGGTATAAAGTCTTTGATGTAATGAGTTAACGCTTTCGCGAAAACAGATATAGAAGCAATCATATCACTTTGAATAAATACAAAAAGCAAGATGCCTAATGTAATCCAGATATTAAGTGTAGAAATACGTTTGATTCCTTTATGCATGCCTTTCCATACAGATAAAAAGGCGAGTGTAGCAATACATAATGTAGTACCAATGGTAGTCCATAATCCAAGGTTTCCAGTGGTAAGATGGTTTAATCCTCCATTAATTTGTGTGGTGCCTAACCCTACAGCACCTACTAATCCAAAGACTGTAGTGATAGTAGCAAGAATATCTATACTATGTGTAACTCCTTTACGTTTTGTAATACTTTGTATTGATGAGCTAATAAGTGCTGATCGACCTTTTGAAAATAAATAATATCCAATAATGAGCGCAAAGAGTCCATAGAATGCCCAAGCTGTAAATCCCCATTGATAAAAAGTGTATTCTAATGCGATAATTTCTGACGAAACTCCTGTTTGTATGGGAGGGTTTTGTTGCATAAATACAGGCTCTTGAACTGCTCTTAACAAAATACCAGCTCCCATTCCCGCACTGTATAACATAGCAATCCAAGCCCATCGAGAAAACTCAGGTGTATCTTGGGGTTTACCTAGTTTTTGTTTCCCAAAAGGGGAGAGAGCAAGTACCAAAATAAAGAGCACACAAAATAATCCTAAGTATAAATAAAAATCACCAAACCAAGTACGCACCCAGATAGAAACTCGCTCTATAGTATAATAAAAACCAGTAGGATTTATAAATATAAAACTAGCAGATAACAAAATGAGCCCGATAGATATACTAAGAACAGGATATTTTTTATACTGAGAAAAGATGATAAATAATGTTTTGATAAAATGAATGACTAAGGTACTTAAATCTGAATTCTAAATAGAAGTACTTACTATAAAAAAGAGGCTGTCTAAAAAGGCAGTCTTTTTTTATGCATTGATTTTAATATTTTGTATCTTAAAGATATGAAATCTAATCCTGTATGGAAGACCAATCACCAATCTCAGTTTAGTCTTCTTCCTCCTAGTTATGATGATTTTGTTTCCGAGCATCATCCTGTACGTATTGTCAATTCTATCATTGATTTGATTGATATACGTTCTATAGAGCGAACTTATAAAGGAGGCGGCACCTCGAGTTACCATCCACGAGATCTTATCAAGATATTGATCTATGCCTACCTTCGTAATTTATATTCTTCTCGTAAGATTGAGCAAGCATTGGGAGAGAATGTTCATTTTATGTGGCTCAGCGGTTGTATACAACCAGACCACAACACCATAAGCAATTTCCGATCAGGTAAGCTCAAGGGAAAGTTCAAAAAGATCTTCAATCAGGTTGTAGTGCTTCTTGCTCAACAGGGATATCTTAGTATCAAAGACATTTATATAGATGGTACTAAGATTGAGGCTAATGCAAATCGCTATACTTTTGTATGGGGTAAGAGTATAAAGAACTCACGCGAGCGTATCAAGAAACAGCTTAAGCAGCTTTGGCGTTATGTAGAGACAGTATATGCAGAAGAAGAGCAACGCCCTAATGAGCCAGATAACTTTGATGCCATAGATCCTAAAGAAGTATCTAAGACTATAGATCAAATCAACAAAGCATTAGAAGGAAAGAAGATCGATAGTAAGGTCAAACAAAAACTTAACTATGCGAAGAAGAATTGGCCTAGCAAGGTTGCAAAATACAACAACCAACAGCAGCAGATGGGTCTTCGTAACTCTATGAGTAAGACCGATCCTGATGCTACTTTTATGAGGATGAAAGATGACCATATGCAAAACGGTCAATTAAAACCAGGTTATAACCTACAAGCCTCTTCAAACAATCAATTCATCGTTAATTATATCTTAGCTCAAACCACAGCAGATACCACCACATTAATTGACCACTTAGAAGAGCACCAACAAAGTTTTAAAGAGTTGCCAGAAATGCTCACCGCAGATGCAGGATATGGAAGTGAACAGAACTACACCTATCTGGAAGAGCAGAACATTGAAGCCTTTGTAAAGTACAATTACTTCCACAAAGAACAAAAAGAGCACAACAAACCACCTAATCCCTTCCATCCAGATGAGCTTCACTATAATTTAGAACAAGACTGTTATTACTGTCCGATGGGACAACAAATGGTTAATATAGGAGGATATAAAAAGAAAACTAAAAATGGTCATTTGCAAACCTACACAAAATATCAAGCCAGAAACTGTAGTGGTTGTCCTTTGAGAGGTTGTTGTTTTAAAGCGAAAGGCAACAGGATCATAGAACGAAATTACCAGCTTATAAGACTCAAGGCAAAAGCCAAAGAAAAACTACTCAGTCCAGAGGGAGTGAAGCATCGAAAACAAAGATGTTGGGATATTGAGGCTATATTTGGAAATATAAAGCACAATATGAACTTCAAACGATTTATGTTAAGAGGAATCGACAAAGTAGAAACCGAAATAGGGCTTATTGCCATGGCACATAACCTGAAAAAAATGACATTGGCGATCTAAACATCCCTAGCCATGCTTTTAACTCTTAACAAATAACTCAATAACGGATTGAAAAACTGAAATAACCAAAATGTTCAAAATAAAAAAGACTGCCTAAATTGTTTTTAGACAGTCTCTTTCTTTGTACGGGCGGAGAGACTCGAACTCTCACACCTTGCGGCACTAGATCCTAAGTCTAGCGTGTCTACCAATTCCACCACGCCCGCATTTC